>JAFYQN010000033.1 GCA_017559885.1 Clostridia bacterium | reverse complement strand
GGTAGAATTGCAATTTACTACGGCGCGGCAGATACCGTTGTTGGTATTGCATTTACTACCGTTGACGATCTTATTAAATTCACAAAAGAAAATTCACTATAAAACTAAAAAACACTTGACTAAATTTTAGTCAAGTGTTTTTTGGCACCCGTAGTAGGAATCGAACCTGCATCTAAGTCTTAGGAGGACCTTATTCTATCCGTTGAACTATACGGGCGCATATTTTAACCGCCTGTTAATTTTATCGTAAAGCGAGGATAAAGTCAACATATTCTTGCTTTTTTGGTGAGTATTTGTTATACTGTTGGTGTATAGTGTTGGGGGTGATTGCCATCCGAGAATTGTTTTTAAAACTTAAAAGAACCTTTATTAGTAAAAAATTTATTGAATTTTGTTTGCTTGGGGTTTTTAACACGTTAAACCACGCTTTTCTTACAATGTTTTTAAGTAAAGTTATGCAAGAAAATGTGGCATACGCTATAGGATATTTTATTTCACTTACGGTGGCTTTCATTTTATGCAGTTATATTATATTTAAAAAACCGGTATCATTTCAAGGGTATTTAAAGTTTTACGTTTCGTATATACCAAGTTTCATAATCAGTTTTTTGGTTTCTTTTATAACCATTCAGATTATGCAGTTGCCACCGTTTTGGGCTACAATAGTTGCCGCTGCGATAGGCGCGCCTGTTACGTTTGTAATAATGAAGATATTTACTTTTAGAAATAGGTAATAATTTGTTAAACAAATTTTTTATAAATTCATATTAAGGAGTTGTTTTTAATGAGCAAATCAAGATACGTAGGCGGTTACCCCGTAATTGGTATTCGTCCTGTCGTTGACGGTCGTAGAGGACCAATGCAGTTGCGTGAAAGTTTGGAAGCGCAGGTTATGGCTATGGCAAATGCGGCTAAAAAACTTTTTGAAGAAAATCTTTATTACTCAAACGGCGATCCCGTAAAGGTTGTTATGGCAGATACCAGTATCGGTCGTGTGCCTGAAGCTGCGGCTTGCGCCGAAAAGTTCCGCAAAGAAGGCGTAGATATCACCCTTTCTGTAACACCTTGTTGGTGCTATGGCTCTGAAACTATGGATATGGACCCTAACACAATTAAGGGTGTTTGGGGCTTTAACGGTACCGAGCGTCCGGGCGCAGTTTACTTGGCGGCAGTTCTTGCAGGTCACGCTCAAAAGGGTCTTCCTGCATTCGGTATTTATGGTCACGAAGTTCAAGACCGCGACCAAGTATCGGAAATTCCAGAAGATGTAAAAGAAAAACTTCTCCGTTTTGGTCGCGCTGCTGTAGCGGTTGCTACAATGCGTGGCAAATCATATTTGCAAATTGGCTCACAGTGTATGGGTATTGCAGGTTCTATTATGGACCAAGATATGATGGAAGCATATTTTGGTATGCGTATAGAAAGCGTTGACGAGGTTGAAATCCTTCGCCGAATGGAAGAAGGCATCTACAACGAAGAAGAATACCAAAAAGCGCTTGCATGGACCAAGGAACACTGTAAAGAGGGTCGCGACGACAACCCCGAATCAGTTGAATTTTTGGGTAAAGAACGCCGTATTAAGTTTACCGATGAAGAAAAGGAAAAACAGTGGGAATTTACCGTTAAAATGTACTGCATCATAAAAGACCTTATGGCAGGCAACCAAAATCTTCCTGACGGTTTCGAGGAAGAAAAGGTTGGTCACAATGCAATCGCAGGCGGTTTCCAAGGTCAACGTCAATGGACAGACCACTGGCCAAACTGCGACTATCCAGAGGCGCTTTTGCCTTCAACCTTTGACCACAACGGCGCGCGCGAGCCATATACCCTCGCTACCGAAAATGATATTTTAAACGGTATGGGTATGCTTATGATGCGACTACTTACACATCGCGCGCAAATCTTTGCCGACGTTCGTACATATTGGTCGGGTGAGGCAACCGAGCGCGTTACAGGTTATAAACTTGAGGGCAAAGCTGCTGAATCTAATGGTATTATCCATCTTCTAAATTCAGGTGCTGCTTGTCTTGACGCTTGCGGCGAATGTGTAGACGAAAACGGCAACGCTACCATGAAAAAGTGGTGGGAAGTTACCGATGAAGATATCAAGAAGATGACCGACGCTACCGTTTGGTGCGAAGCAGGTTTTGACAACTTCCGTGGTGGCGGTTTCTCAAGCCACTATACAACTCGCGCTGAAATGCCTTGTACAATGATTAGACTTAATCTTGTAAAGGGTCTTGGTCCTGTGCTTCAGATTGCTGAAGGTTGGACAGTTAAACTTCCTGACGAAGTGTCTGATACACTTATGGAACGTACCAACCCAACATGGCCTTGCACATGGTTTGCTCCACGTTGCGACGGCAAAGAGGGTTCACCATTTAAGACCGCTTATGAGGTTATGATGAACTGGGGCGCTAACCACGGCGCTATTAGCTACGGTCATATCGGCGCAGACCTTATTACAATGTGTTCAATGCTCCGTATTCCTGTTTGTATGCATAACGTACCTGAGGATGATATCTACCGTCCTGCAGTTTGGAATGCATTTGGTATGGATAAAGAAGGTCAAGACTATCGCGCTTGTCAGGCATACGGCCCACTTTATAAAAAATACTAATATTTAAAATTAAAACACCTGCTGGTTTTCAGCAGGTGTTTTTTATTATAATTTACAAATATGTTTTGCGATTGAATAGGGTAATATTTTTCCAAGGAAACGACAGAATTTATATATAAGTAAATTTGTATAAACCGCTTTGCCTTTTTGGGATGCTTTAAGCGATTTGATTGCCATTGTGCGTGGGTTGACACGAGGTAGTGAATCAAAGCCCTTGCTTGTGCCTTTTTCGATATTCGCTACGCTTAAAAATTCGGTTTCCATAGGACCTGGGCAAACCGCCAATACGTTGATTTTACGGGATTTGAGTTCGGTGCGCAATGCGCGCGACAAACTCATAACGTACGATTTTGTTGCCGAGTATACCGCCATACGCGAACTTGGTGTAAAGGACGCTATCGAGCAGGTGTTAACAATCTCGCCGCTTTCGGTCATAAAGGGGAGTGTAGCCGCCGTTATTGCGGTAAGCGCTACGCAATTAAGATTAACCATAGCGGTATTTTCTTGTAGCGAGAGTTCGTCAAAATTAGCAAGTTTACCAACGCCGGCGTTGTTTATAAGCAATTTTACAGTTGCGTTTTTTTCTTTTAATAACTTAGCGTAATTCTCAACGGCTACGGGGTCGGTAATATCAAATGCTACGGGAACTATTTTGTTTCCAAGCTCGTTTTTTAACTCTGTAAGACGC
>JAFYQN010000032.1 GCA_017559885.1 Clostridia bacterium | reverse complement strand
GGATACACAGATTACGTTTCAAGGCGCAATACCAAAAACATTAAAGAAAGGTTAGGGTTATAATTATGAACAAATACGTTAAATCTTTTTTACACCGCGGTTTAGCTTTTGCAGGGTTTGGACCAATAATTATGGGAATAATATACCTTATTTTGTCGTACACTGTAAAGGATTTTTCACTTGACGGCAAAGATGTTTTTACATCAATTTTATCTACCTATTTATTAGCGTTTGTTCACGCAGGAAGCAGTGTGTTTAACCAAATTGAGCACTGGTCTATAATGAAATCTTTATTTTTTCATTTTACCACCCTTTATACCGTTTACGTTGGTTGCTATCTCATAAATTCGTGGATTCCTTTTAACATTTTGGTAGTAGCAACATTTACCATAATCTTCGTTGTTACGTATTTTATTATTTGGTTAACTGTTTACTTGTGCGTAAAATCGGCAAGCAAAAAAATGAGTCGAAAAATAGTATAATCATATAGACATTTATACTCTTGTGTGTTATACTAAATCTAACATACAAGGGGACAAAATAATGAAATTTTTTAAACAAAAAACCAATATAGTTTTTTTGTTTGTAATATTCTTGCTTGTGGCTTCGCTTTCGGGTGTTTCGTATTTTGCTTATGAAAAACATTCCGATTACGTCGAGATTACTGCCGGAATTGAACGCAACAATTCTGCGCTTGATGAAGCACAAAAAAAGATTGATGAGTTAACCGCCCAAATTGCCGACTACAGTTCAAAAGCAACCCAAAACGAGCAAGAAAAAGCAGAGCTTAATTCACAGTTACAAGCAGCGCTTGCCGAAAAAGCAAGGTTAGAACAAGAAAACAACAATTTAAAATCTCAAATTGAGCAACTTGTGCAAAAAAGGCGAGATGAACTTCAAGCGCAAATTGCTCTTAATAACGTTGACCAAGCAGATACCGCAGGTAGCGGTATCTGCTATCTTACGTTTGATGACGGTCCGTCTGACAACACGTTAAAAATACTTGATATCCTTGACGCTTACGGTATAAAAGGTACGTTTTTTGTCGTGGGCAATGGTAAAACGCAGTATATGTCGCAAATAGTTAATCGCGGTCACGCCATTGGGCTTCACACCGCCACACATAAGTATGACGTTATATATAAAGATATTAACAGTTATCTTCACGACGTAAAACAAATTTCCGATATCGTTTATAATGCTACGGGTGTGCGCAGTAATATAATGCGTTTTCCCGGTGGTAGCAGTAACGTCGTAAGCGCAAAGTACTGTCAGGGTATTATGAGCGACCTTACTGTCAGAATGCCAAGTCTTGGTTATTCATATTACGATTGGAACGTAAATTCAGGCGATGCCGACGCCGTGGCAGTACCCGCACAAACCATTGTAAACAGGGTTTTGTCGGGCGCTAAGGGAAAAAGTAGTATATGTGTGCTTATGCACGATAATGCTGCCAAAACCACCACTGTAGAAGCGTTGCCCGCAATTATTGAAGGCCTTGATGCTATGGGTTTTCGATTTGCACCGCTTACTGCCGACGTATACGGTTTTTATCAACCGGTAAGTAATTGACAGTAACTTAAAGTAATGGTATAATTAATTCGTTAAAAGTTGCAAAGCAGATTGCGGTCTGTTGATATTTGTATAATTAGATTTTAAAAGCGATCTGTTTTAACAGGTCGTTTTTTTGCTTTTTTAGTCGTTGTATGTAAATTTTTTTGCAAAAATAAAAAAATATTTACTTTTTTTGTCACAAAACACGCTTTAAAACTGTCTAATATATAGTAATAGTGTAACTATGTAAATAAAAAAAGGGGGGATTTGCTTGGAAAAATACTATTTGCGGTACAAAAATGATGTGTTTCGCTTTGCGTTAAGTATTGTAAAAGACGTGCCTTTGGCTGAAGACATCACCCAAGAATGTTTTTTAAAACTGTTTGAAAATCAAAAAAGCATTAGAGATTTTTCCAAGATAAAAGCTTGGTTGTTCACAACGGCAAAAAATCTTTCTGTTACATCGTTAAACAAAAAAACAACATTAGAACTAAATGATAAAAGCTTACCCCAACAGCAAAGTAACGACTTACAATATTTAGAATTAATCAGTTCTTTATCAGAGGAAGAACAACAACTCATTTCATTAAGAATAATCGGCAAATTTAAATGGAGGGAAATTGCCGAAATGTTAAATTGTTCGCAAGAAATGATTAAAAAGCGATATCATAGAGCGTTACATAAACTTAAAAACACTGTAAAGGAGGAATTGTTATGAAAAAATTAGAAAAGCAGCTAATAAAAAGCGCCAAACGATTACCTTCTATGCAAAAAGAACTTATAATTTCAGAAAAAAAGAAAAAGTTTATCGTAAAACATCTTTACGGTGTTGCCATAGCGACGTTATCAATAATGATTTGTTTTGGTTTAATCTTTTCATTTAATTTTGATTTAATTAAATCTATTGTAAAAACCGATTCCCCCCAAAAAACCGAATCAGCCGTAAAGGTTGAAACAACTATAAAATCTGAAGCAAGTTCAAATACCGAGTCAACCGCAAGCGTTATTGTAAATAAAACAATAACTGTGCCAATAAACGTTAATTTTGAAGGCGATACCTCACAAACAAAAGTGCTTCAAAGTGCCCCGTACGATGTGATTGAAGGCGACACCGTTATAGTAGATGTAGTTGTTAATTCTAATACTCAATACGGTTTGGGTAACGTTATGTCTACAATTAATTTTGATTCAACAATGCTAAATTTTGTGTCGTGTTCTAATAATATTTACAATCAAAAAAGTTCGGGCAGTATTTTGGTAGAATATTACAGTAAAACCTTACAAGAAAAAAGTACTGCTTTTAAACTAACTTTTAAGGCAATTTCTTCCGGTCAGGTGAATTTTAATTCAGAAATTTCATGTGCTATATTTAAAGTGTTTGACCATTCTTCACTAATTGATAAAATGGATGATGAGGCAAGAGAAGATATGGAAGAATACAATAAAAAACATGGAATTTACTCTTCTAAAGATGATATTTTTGGAAATTATAATTCAGGTAATGGAAACGGCAATAACAATAACAATGAAATTGTTATATTCCCTTAATTAAAAAGTAGTTTGGTAATAAAGAATTTTATAGGAGTTGATATTAATGAAAAAGTTTTTATCAGTAGTTTTGGCAATATTTTTAATATTTGCGCTTGTTGGTTGTAATGACGTAGATGATTTATCATCGCAAAACAGTTCGTTAGTTTCTTCTGTGATAGAGCAAACGGATACCACCACTTCTCAAGTGGAAAGCGAGCAAGAAACCTCATCTCAAGTTGAAGACATACCTTCACAACAACCAAGCAGTGAAGTGTCGAGTAACGTTTCGCAAAACAGTACCCCCGTTACGACACCATCCGTTGAAAATGAAAGTGTTGTTGAAACACTACAAGAAGAAATTAACTTTGTTCCAAATAAATTACTTGGAAAACTGGTGCTTAGCAACAAGGTTCTTTATAATGGAACACGATATGCTTATTCAAATGGTAAAAATAATGGCGTTGATTGTGACGCAATAATTACGGTTGACGAAAATGGCGAATACCTACGTTGCGTTACGTTATTAAATACCAACGACAACGAACGTGGTATTTTTACAGTGTGTAACGGACGAATTTATTATTTAAAATATGTTTTAAACGACCCGAGAGATTATAAATTGTTACAATCGGTTCAGATATGGTCTATGAATTTATCGGGTGGCGATAAAAGACAAGAAAAAGAAATAAGCAGTTCCTTTACACAAATATATAGCGTCAACGCCATCGCAAACAGTAAGTATATGATATTGGCGCTATATAACGATTTTGATTTTACATATACCTATTACAGATACGACGTTACCACAAAAGAAGTCGTTAAGGTAACCACACCCGAATTTGACGAGGGATTTTATATACACAGCAACCAACTGTTTTGTTGTAATAATTTAAAACTTTATAAGTATGATATTAATTTTAATAATAAACAGTTGTTGTACGACCTTTCTCAAATCTCAAGCGATTATGTTATAATTGACCTCGTTCAGGATGGATTTATGATTACTGTAAAAAGTACAAACAGCAAATATTTTCTTGATTTAAACGGCAATATTACAAAAAAATAATTAATTGTGTATTTTAATTAAAATTAACAGGAGTTGATATTAATGAAAAAGTTTTTGTCGGTTATTTTGGCGGTTGCAATCATTATTTGTGCGGTGCCGATTGGTGTATTTACTGTTGCTGCAGAGAATGGAGTGCTGGACGGGTATTACTATTATAAAGTTGAAAATGATGAGGCAACAATACTTAGTGTTAATCCTGCTATTAGTGGAGCTATTACTGTACCATCATCTTTGGGCGGATATCCAGTTACAATTATAGGTGAGGATGCATTTCGTGGTTGTGAAGGTATTACGGCTGTAACGATACCGGATAGTGTTACAATTATAGGTGTTGATGCGTTTTATGGTTGCAGTAATCTTTCAAATATAACTACACAGGATAATATTACAAGTATAGGCAGATGGGCGTTTCATTCTACTGCTTTTTATTACAATTCGGATAATTGGGAAAATGACGTTTTGTATATAGGCAATTACTTAATTGATTCAAAAAGCGATATAAGTGGCGATTATACGATTAAAGAAGGTACGATACTAATAGCGGATGACGCATTCGACTTTTCTCATAATCTTATAAATGTAACCATTCCTGATAGTGTTAAATATATTGGGGAAGGAGTATTTAGTAATTGTAGCAAACTTGCTAGTGTTGAAATACCGGATGGTGTTAAAACTATAGAACGCTACACTTTTTCAAGTTGCACTGGACTTAAAAGTGTAACTATAGGTAGTGGTGTAGAAAATATAGATTTTAATGCATTTGGTAATTGTGGTTCACTTTCAAGTATTGTTGTTAAACCGGATAATAAATATTTTGCTAGTGATGAAACCGGTGTTTTGTTTAACAAAGATAAAACTAAATTAATTAGATATCCCAATGGAAAACCAGATACAGAATACGAAATTCCCGATGGTGTTGTTTATATTTGTGAAAACGCTTTTTGGGCGTGCGATGATCTTATAAATGTTACTATTTCTGATGGAGTTAAAGAGATTGGTGTTAGAGCATTTGAAAAATGTACGGATATGAAAAGTGTGGTAATATCTGATAGTGTTACACGAATAGGGACAGCGGCATTTAGTGGTTGCTATAACCTTGAATATATTACAATTGGCGACGGTGTTATAAGTATAGGTGAAAAAGCATTTGACCTTACACAATTTAAAAATG
>JAFYQN010000031.1 GCA_017559885.1 Clostridia bacterium | reverse complement strand
CCCAAAACCTCTGCCGAGAGTATACGGCTGGTTGACTCAAGTGGGTCAACCGCAGGATAGATACCCTGTGACGCAATATTACGTGACAAAACGGTTGTTGCATCCAAGTGAGCAAAGGTAGTTGCAGGCGCAGGGTCGGTAAGGTCATCGGCAGGTACGTATACTGCCTGAATAGACGTGATAGAACCCTTCTTGGTAGATGTGATACGTTCTTGCAACGCGCCCATTTCGGTAGCAAGGGTTGGTTGGTAACCAACGGCAGAAGGCATACGGCCAAGAAGCGCCGAAACCTCAGACCCCGCCTGTGTGAAACGGAAGATATTATCAATAAATAATAGCACGTCTTGATTTTCTTGGTCACGGAAATATTCGGCCATAGTAAGACCCGAAAGGCCAACACGCATACGCGCGCCGGGCGGTTCGTTCATCTGACCGTAAACAAGCGCCGTTTTAGAAAGAACGCCTGATTCTTTCATTTCGTTGTAAAGGTCGTTACCCTCACGAGTACGCTCGCCAACGCCCGTAAATACCGAAAGACCGCCGTGTTCTTTGGCGATGTTGTTGATAAGTTCCATAATAAGAACGGTTTTACCAACGCCTGCGCCACCAAAAAGACCAATTTTACCACCCTTTGAATAGGGGCAAATGAGGTCGATAACCTTGATGCCTGTTTCAAGGATTTCAGTACTTGTAGAAAGTTCGTCATATTCAGGCGCCGAACGATGAATATTCCATCTCTCGTCGGTTTCGGGAGCCGCCTCATTATCAACGGGTTCACCCAAAACGTTAAATATTCTACCCAAGGTTTCACGACCAACAGGCACGCTGATTGCCTTGCCTGTGTCGGTAACATCGGTACCTCTTTGCAAACCGTCGGTAGACGCCATAGCGATACAACGAGCAACGTTGTCGCCTATGTGTTGCGCTACCTCAACGGTAAGTGTGCGCTCGCCAATTGGCATGGTAAGCGCGTTATAAATAGCCGGTAGTGCGCCCTCAGGGAAACGGACGTCAACAACAGGTCCCATAACCTGTGATACTACACCGGTAGTTTTGTTAGACATTTAAGTTTCATCTCCTTATTTTAACAAAAGATGAATTATGAACTGAAAAGATTTTTAATTCGTGCCGCTCGCGGCACACCGAAACTTTTCACTATTCACTCTTCACTATTCACCCTAACGCACGAAGTGCGTTAGTTGCCGGCTCCGGCAACAATTTCGGTAATTTCTTGTGTAATTGCGCCTTGACGCGCGCGATTGTACTCAAGCATAAGATCATCAATCATTTGTTGCGCGTTTTTGCCTGCCGAATCCATCGCCATACGTCGCGCGGCAACTTCACTCGCAAAACTTTCACGAACACACGCCACAATCACGCCCGATACATATTCGGGTACTGCAATATCAAGTATTGTACGCTCGTCGGGTTCAAATACCGCTGCGGTATTTTGTACGTTTTCGCCCTTTGAAAGTGGTAAAACCCATTTTATATCGGGGGTTTGAGTCATCATTGAAATATAGTTTGTTGTAACTATACCAAGTCGATCAAACTCGCCGTTTTTAAATTCTTCACACAACTGTTTCGCAAGTTTGAAAGCGTCTGCGGCATAAAACTTTTCGCTTGAAACTATTTCTTTACCAAAACGTTCACAAGCGCGTTTACCTAAAGGAATAATTTCGGCCTCGCCAAAATCGCGAACAGTACGAAAAACGTTAGCGTTGTATCCGCCTGCAAGACCGCGGTCGCCCGCAATTACAATAAGTTTTGTTTTGCCACCATCACTATACGCGCGCATAAACGGGCTGCTTTGACAATCGGGCACGCTTGTTAATAAATCGACTACGCTTTGAACGGCCGATTCATACTGACGACCTGCCGCCATAGCCATATTTGCCTTACGCATTTTTGATGATGCAACAAGCCCCATCGCCTTGGTAAGATGCAGTGTTGAGTCAACACTTTTTATACGCAATTTAAGCGTTTTTGTGTTACCTGACATTCATCTCACCTCGTCATTTCACGGAGTGTATCTTCCAAAGATGCTATATCTTCATCCTCAAAATGGCCCTCTTCAAAACGCTTGAGTAGGTCAGATTTTTGATTTTGTAATTTTTCAAACAATTTTTGCTCAAAGTTATGAACATCGGAAACTTCTACGCCGTCAAGCCAACCCTTTGTTACGGCATAAATGATTGCAACCTGACAACCAACCGATACTGGACTGTTACGTCCTTGCTTTAACACCTCAACAATACGTTCACCCAAAGCCAAACGCGCCTTGGTATCGGCATCGAGGTCGCTACCAAACTGCGCAAACGCCTGAAGTTCACGGTACTGTGAATAAAGAAGTTTAAGTTCGCCCGAAACCTTTTTCATACTCTTCTTTTGAGCAGAACCACCAACACGGCTTACCGAGATACCGGGGTTAATAGCCGGCATAACGCCCGAGTGGAAAAGTTCGGTTTCAAGGAATATTTGTCCGTCGGTAATAGAGATAACGTTTGTAGGAATATATGCCGAAACGTCACCTGCTTGCGTTTCAATAATAGGAAGCGCGGTAATAGAACCACCGCCGTATTCAGGCGCTACGCAAGCCGCTCTCTCAAGCAATCTTGAGTGCAAATAGAATACATCACCTGGATATGCTTCACGACCGGGTGGACGACGAATAAGCAATGACAAAGCACGATATGCTACCGCATGCTTACTTAAATCATCATATATAATAAGAACGTCTTTACCCTGCGCTCTAAAATACTCTGCCATAGCGCAACCTGAATAAGGTGCGATATACTGAAGCGGCGCGCTCTCGGAAGCCGATGCAGATACAACGATTGTGTAATCCATTGCGCCTGCTTTTGTAAGGTTGTTAACCAAGCTTACTACAGATGTATTTTTTTGACCGATTGCTACGTAAATACATATAACGTCGGTATTTTTTTGATTTATAATTGTGTCTATTGCGATTTCGGTTTTACCTGTTTGACGGTCGCCGATAATAAGCTCACGCTGACCGCGACCGATAGGTATCATACTGTCTATTGCCTTAATACCTGTTTGAAGCGGAACCGATACGCTTTTACGCTCGATAATACCGGGAGCTTCTGCTTCAATCGGGTTAAATCCACTATATTCAATAGGACCTTTACCGTCAATCGGCTCACCCAAAGCATTAACGACACGACCGAGCAATTTTTCACCAACCGGTACTGACAAAACCTTGCCGGTGCGGCGAACAACGGTACCTTCACGGATACTGTTGTCATTAGAAAGCATTGCAACCGATACTGTATCTTCTTCAAGGTTTTGAGCAATACCTACAGAACCGTCATCAAACTCTAAAAGTTCGTTTGCCATACAGTTTGTAAGACCATAAACTCGCGCAATGCCGTCACCTACGAGTATAACTCGACCGGTTTCTTTCATTTCGATTTGAGAGCGATAATTTTTTATCTGCTCTTTTATAATATAACTAATTTCTTGTTGCTTTTCACTCATTCGCTAATCACTTCCCTTACGCGCTTTAAGTTGTTTTTAACACTGCCGTCAAGCATTTCGCCGTCAAGTTCTACCGTAATACCGCCAAGTAACGTACCATCAACAACACATTCAAGCGTAACTCTTTTGCCTGTTCGTTTTTCAAGATTTTTTATAAGACCTTGTTTTTGCGCGTCGCTTAACTCTACTGCCGTTTTCACTACGGCAACAACGGTATTTGACGCCCACTGACGAAGACTTTCATACTCTAAAAAGCACTCAAAAAAGCTTTCTGACCTTCCGTGTTCACAAAGCAGTTGCAAAAAAGATAAAACCTGATTGTTTATCTTATCTAAAAAAGCGCTTTCAAGAGCGGACGTGCGCTCGCTTTTGGGTATGCTTGGCGTAGATAAAAACTGTAAATATTCGGGGTTTTCTTCAAAAACCTCTTTTGCAGTTTTTAAACTGTTGTAAAACTCGTCAACACTGTTTTCCTCGCGCGCCAACATAAACAGCGCCTCGGCATAGTTGTTACCTGTCGCTGTCATCATCTTCACCTATTTTATCAATAAATTCGTTAATAAGCGCATTATGATCATCGGCGTTAATTTCGCGCTCTAACATTTTTTCTGCCAAAGCGGTAGAAACGTCGATAATTTGTGTTTTTATTGTTTCGCTTGCGCGTTTGCGCTCAAGTTCGGCATCTACCTCTGCTTGACGTATAATACCGTCGGCAGTAGTTCTTGCATCCTCAATAATTTTGTCGCCTCTGCCCTTTGCAATATCGGCAGCTTCTTTTACAATACCTTCGGCTTCCTGCTTTGCATTAGCAAGACGAGAAGTAAGTTCTGCGTCCTTTGCCTCGGCGCTTTGTTTTGCAGTTTGGGCGTCGCTGTATTGTTTATCAATTTCATCGCGACGCGCATCAAGCATTTTTTGCACCGGTTTGTATAAGAACTTTTTAAGTATTAAAAACAAAATTGTAAGGTTTGCAAGGGATATGAGTATCTGCCAAAAATTTACGGATATAACATCCAAATTTTCAAAAATTGGCATTTAAATGCTCCCCCGAACAATAATTTAGAGTTTTATACCTGACTCGCTAAGTGTTTTTACAGTCTTTTCAAGAATACCGATAAATGTGCTTGGAGCAACAAATATCAAAAGAATTGCAACAACGAGTGAGTAAATACCTGTAGTTTCTGCGATAGCGCAACCCATAATCATGGTAGATGTTACGTCGCCCTTTGCTTCGGGTTGACGGCCGATAGCTTCACATGCTTTAGATACAGCGTTACCTTCACCGATACCGGGGCCGACAGCGCCAATACCCATACAAATGCCTGCGCCAAGTGCGCAACAACCTAAAATAATACCAATTGCCAATGCCATAATAAATTACCTCCGTAAATTTAAATATTTTTAATTTTTTTAGCTTTTTTGGCCTGCTTTTTAAGCAGTCGTTTTTCATATTCTTCTTGCGGGAAGTTACCCGAAATATTAAGCATGGTAAGCATTGCAAAAATATACGCTTGCATACAACCGCTAAATATATCAAAATATACGGACAATACCGCAGGAAGACCTATTTGTAAAAATGGTATATCACCCAAGAAACCGGGTAGCCACCCCAACACTATGCTCGACACGCCCTGAAGCGCCGCCGCAATAAGCACCGAGATAACCGAACCCGAAAGTACGTTACCATAATGACGGAATGCCATAGACACAGGGGTTGCAACCTCACCCAAAACATTAAGTGGAGCCATAACAAATATTGGTTCCAAAAATCCTTTAAGATAGTTAAATACGCCGCCCTTTAATTTATAGTAGGTTATAAGAGCAAAGGTAAGTATTGCCCAACCTGCTACTATATTTATATCGGACGTGGGAGCAAACACACCCAACAGCGCCATAAGACTTGAAAAAGCCGATATACCCATAATTGCCGCTATAAATGGCGCATATCCTTTAAAGAACGAACCCATATTAGTCTCGACCAAACCTTGTGTCGTTTTCACTATCCACTCGGCTATAAGTTGTCTTTTAAGATTTGCTTTAACCGAAAGTCCGTGAGTAAAGTAAAGACACAAGAAAAAGATTGAAACAATAACCGCAACCGAATTCACCTGCGCTTCGGTTATGGGTAGGTTTTGTAACGGCATGGGGATTTGAAAATAAATCATCGCGCCGGCAATATTATCGCTAATACTTTCGCCAGGTACGTTTAAAATTATCTTTAATGCCATAACCATTACAAACGGTACAATCGCGCCCAAGATATATAGAATATCCACCAATTTAAAGCGAATACTCTTGACGTTTTCCATCGGCGTTCCCCTCCTTTAATTTATACGTATATATTTATTATTTCTTTTTATTTCTTAATTGACTCAAAAAAGCCGCAATGGTTGGAAAAACCAAAGGAATAACTACCGTAAACACATTAAAACATGGTAGCATCGCGCCTACTGCCGCGAGCAGTAAGAGCGCAACAAAACGAAGTGATTGCGACGCCTTAACCATTTGTTTTGCATCTTTTTCTTCTTTTGATACTGCTCTTGCGACATAAAAAGCCATAGCAAAAAAGTTGCCTATTGCAAGCGCTGCGCCATAAAGGTTACCAAGCGGTATAGTGTAGTCCCATTTTACGATATCAAACGCGGATAATATTAAAAATATCGCCTGCATTAAAACGCTTAAAATAAGTACAAATGAAGCAACGTATTTTGTTTCTTTTATAACGGTTTTATCTATATTCATAAAAAACAGTCCAATTCCAACCCATTTTAGTAACATTTTACCACAAACAATTAAATAAGTCCATAATAAATAAAAAATTAACAAAGAATTTTTACAAAATAGTTACATATATATTATGTAGGTGATTTTTTTGAAAATTCTTGGGATTATAGCAATAGTTTGGTTATCACTTTGCGCGTTGGTGTTACTTGTATTACATATTAAGAGTCATAAATTTGTAAAATCAATATTTATAAATGCATTACTCGGTCTTGCCGCAATAGTCGTGATTAATCTTACGCAAAAATATACAGGTGTTTTTGTGCCGCTTAATTGGTATACAGTTGGCGGTAGCAGTGTGTTTGGTCTGCCTGCAGTTTGCGGTATAATACTGTTGCAGGTGCTTATGTAATTTAGGCAAAATAAAAAGAACACCTTGTGAGGCACCCTCCGTAAGGAAGGTGCCTCAGTTTTATTCGCCAAAGGCGAGTTGTATTGCTAAAGCAGTGGTATTTGGGCTTCGCCCAAGTGATATTGCCTTCGGCAGTTTTGATGGCGAATAAAATACCACTAAAACCGTAGGTTTTAATATCACTTTGCCGTCAAGCAAAATAAAACTGTGAGACCTGTCTCACAATATCACTTGTTGTTTTTATATTTGAGATAGGTGTTTTAAAGTATATAACCCACTATGACACTTTCGATTTGAAAGTGTCAGTTTTATGTAAAAAAAGAAAATTGGGAGAAACTTCTTTACGAAGTGTCTCCCAAAAAGGTGTTCTACCTTTTTATTCTTATTCATCAATGCTTGTGAGATTCGCTCGGCTCCAACGTCGCCGACACGCACCCGAACTTTTTAAATGTCCACCGGACATTTAAAATCTGCTAATGCCGACCGTTCTTTTCGAATCTCGTACAGCAAAATAAAAAGAACACCCAAAAAGGTGTTCTTTTTATTTTGGTGACCCGTACGAGATTCGAACTCGTGTTACCGCCGTGAAAGGGCGGTGTCTTAGGCCTCTTGACCAACGGGCCGAATTGGTGGCTGTAATTGGATTCGAACCAATGACACTGCGGGTATGAACCGCATGCTCTAGCCAACTGAGCTATACAGCCATTTGAATCAGCGGTTTTTTACCGTGCCAAAGTATTATATATTCTACAAAGCGATTTGTCAAGAAAAATTTTTCAAAAAAATAAAAAAATTACGGACAAACTTAATTTGCCCGTAATTTACTCGTAAAATTCATTAAATATCGGTGCTTTCCGTAATTAAATTGCAATAAATCATATTGTAGCCGAATGCCGAATCACTATTTTCTACAAAAAGCGAAACTGCCTTTTGTTTTTTTGCGGCAACGTCGTGGTCACCGATTGTTACGTCACTAATAACGGTATAACTGCCGTCGTCATTTTGCTCTACTGATACGATAGTGTGGTTATAGGTTGTATAACCGCGTGGAATAATATAAAGGTAACCGGGCAATTGAGGATAGTCGGCATTTATGCCAGACATATCTGCAATCTCGATACCATACATATCTTTTACAAAACCTTTAACATAAGTTTCGACTATAAAGTCTTCATTAGCGCTGTCACGCAAATCAAGAAGCGCGAGTGATGAATTGTTAACAACCGTGTCTACGCAATCAAAGTCTGTATTATAAACAAAGTTGTGATTAAGCATATTTAAAAATCTTGTTTCGTTTACGTTAACCTGCGCATCCTCGACAGTAGCCGCGCTAACCTGTGAACCCTCGCTAAACATAGGAGCAACAAGCGATGAGCATACTACAAGCAACAACACGCATACAACCAAACTTAAAATCTGTTTCATCGCCTACAACTCCTTTCGTTTAATATGTATTATATTATATAAGCAACATATAAAAAAATTAAGGAACAATTTGGTTACAAATGTTTTCAATTTTGTAACTTTTGGAGCGTAAAAGTTACAAAAAAGTACAATTTGTGACTTTTAAACAAAAAAACTTAAAACTCTTAAAAATTTTAGTTGTAATTGCTAAATTTATGTGTTATACTTATTCGGTAATTAGAACTTTTTAGTAAAAGTTCACAAGGAGGATACACTTATGAAAAACTATTCAGCTGACAAAATTAAAAATATTGCCTTTTTAGGTCACGGTAACTCGGGCAAATCAACACTCGCAAGCAGTGTGCTTTATTACTGTGGCGCAATCGAGCGAATAGGTAACACTTCAGAAGGTACCTCGGTTTTCGATTTTGATGCAGAAGAAAAGAAACGTGGTTGCTCGGTTTCTACCTCGGTTTATGCGCTTGAAAAGGGCGACGTTAAGTTAAATCTTATTGACGCGCCGGGACTTTTTGACTTTGCAGGCGGCGTAAGCGAGGCACTCTCGGCGGCTGATAGCGTTATTGTTACTATTTCGGGTAAATCAGGTCTTACCGTAGGTGCTAAACAATCTTTTGAAAAAGCTCGTGCCGCAGGTAAAGCAGTTGGTTTCTTTGTTGGTAAACTTAATTCTACCCACGCCCACTTCTATCGCGTAATTTCTGCGCTTGTTGCAAACTACGGCGCAGTTATCTGCCCTGTTGTTGTTCCTTACATAGAAGAAGACGTTGTAAAATGCTACGTTGACCTTGTAGCCAATAAGGCATATACCGCAGACGGCATTAAACTTGCCGAATGTGATATGCCCGATAGCGCCGAGGTTTCAAATATGCGTTCTATGCTTATTGAAGCGGTTGCATCTACCGATGAAACTCTTATGGAAAAATATTTTGAAGGCGAAGACCTTACCGCCGACGAAATTACCGCAGGTCTTAAAACAGGTATCGCAGGCGGCGACATTTGTCCCGTATATTGCGGCGTTCAGCTTACAGGCGACGCTATCCCACTATTTGCCGACAGCATTGCCGACGTTTTACCGTCTGCCGCAGACAGTACATACACATTATCAAGCGGCGTAAAGGTAACCTACGATGCCGCTAAAGAAAACGCTCTCTTTATTTTCAAAACCATTGCCGACCCGTTTGTTGGTAAACTTTCATACTTTAAGGTTACTTCGGGTAAGATTACGGGCGATATGAAGTTAAAGAACAATCGCACAGGCGAGGAGGAACGTCTTTCTAAAGTTATGTGGCTTAAGGGCGGCAAACAAGAAGATGCTACCGAAATCGTTGCCGGTGACATCGGTTCGGTATCAAAACTCGGTGATAGCATCACTGGTGACACCCTATCGGCATCGGGCACGGTAGCCGTTACCGCAATAGACTTCCCATTACCAAACCTTAAGACTGCAATCTACCCTGCAAAGAAGGGCGACGAAGAAAAGATTAGTTCAGGTCTTAACAGAATTATGGAAGAAGACCCAACCTTAAAGGTTCAAAACGATACCGAAACACGCGAACTCGTTATGAGTACTTTAGGCGAACAACACACCGATATAGTAGTATCCAAACTCAAGGCAAAATTTGGCTGCGACGTTGTACTTAAGAAACCGAAGATCGCATACCGCGAAACTATTCAAAAATCGGTTAAAGCGCAAGGTAGACACAAGAAACAATCGGGCGGTCACGGTCAGTTTGGTGACGTTTGGATTGAATTTGAACCATGTGACAGCTTAGACCTTGTATTTGAAGAAAAGGTATTCGGCGGCGCCGTACCTAAGAACTTCTTCCCTGCAGTAGAAAAGGGGCTCCGCGACTCAACGTTAAAGGGTGTTCTTGCCGGTTACCCAATGGTTGGAATTAAGGCAACACTTGTTGATGGTTCGTACCATCCTGTTGACTCATCTGAAATGGCATTTAAGATGGCAGCATCTATTGCGTTTAAGGAAGGTATTTCTAACGCAAGTCCTGTTCTTTTAGAACCAATCAGCACACTTAACGTTATAGTTCCTGACGATATGCTAGGTGACGTTATTGGTGACATCAATAAACGTCGTGGTAGAATTATCGGTATGAATCCTCTTGAAAACAAAATGCAGGAAATTATCGGTGAAGTTCCAACTGCTGAAATGTCTGACTTCTCTACCGCTATGCGTTCACTAACCCAAGGAACCGCAACCTTTACACTAGAGTTTGCTCGTTACGAAACAGTACCGGCAAATATAGCAGCAAAAGTTATAGAAGAAGCAAGTAAAGAGTAATTAAAAAAAGGCGAGTTTTCTCGCCTTTTTTATTGCAAAAAAATTTTAATATGTTAAAATACCTTTGGGTGATGCTATATGAAAAAACTTAAAAATTTAAGCGCATACTTATTTATTATTTTAGCAGCGATTTTACTCGCATTTACCTATCAGTTGTTTATTGTAAAAAACAACTTTGCGCCGGCAGGTATTAACGGTATTGCAACAATGATACAGTATAAAACCGGTTTTAGTATAGGTTATATGTCACTTATAATAAACGTTCCGTTGTGCTTGCTTGCCTACTTTTTTATAAACCGTGATTTTGCCAAAAAATCGTTGCTGTTTTGCTTGGTTTATTCTTTTGTATATCTTGGACTTCAACAGGCAAATGCTTTTTCAGGTTTTCAGTATGATGCAGGCGGTCACGACACCATTTACCCCGTTATAATAAGCGGTGTTTTGGGCGGACTCGTTTACGGCATCTGCGCGCGACACAATGCGTCTACAGGCGGTACTGATATAGTATCAAAATATATAAGTACAAAAAAACCGTATCTTAACTTTTTCTGGATAACCCTCACCCTTAACGCTATTGTTGCTTTAGTTTCGTTCTTTGTTTACGCAAAACCCGACGGCGCAGGAACTATGAGTTACGATTACAAACCCGTTTGCCTTTGCATCATATACTGCTTTATATCTACCTTCTTAGGCAACGTAATTATTCAAGGTTCTAAGCAAGCATATAAATTCACCGTAATTACAACCCACGCCGAGGAAATAAGCGACGAAGTGTTACATACGTTGCATCACGGCGCTACCAAAATAAGCGCTATAGGTGCTTACGGACACCAACAAAAAGATGTGCTTATTTGCGTCGTAAACAAGCATCAGGTGGTCGATTTTCAGGATATTCTTAAAAAATATGATAACACCTTTTCTTTCGTAGAAAACGTTGGCAACACCTTTGGTAACTTTGCAAAGGTAAAAAAATAATAGTAATTTAAAGGAACAAACCACATGTGGTTTGTTCCTTTTTTATATTCTTACAATACTTGGCAGTATTCCGTTTTCTCTTATGTCTATTATAGCGTAGCTGTTGCCGCCGTCACGCGAGCGCGCGCATGAGCCGGGGTTAACAATATACAAGCCGTCTTCATATTTTATATTGGATACGTGTGTATGACCATATAAAGCAATCTTGCAATCGGACTGTTTTGCGGCGCGTATCAAATTACCAAGTCCACCTTTTACACCAAGCGAATGACCGTGAGTTATAAAAACATTCACACCGCTCACGTTTGCCACCGTGCTATAAGGGTAAGACGAAAACAAATCACAATTACCGCTTACTATATAAAACTTTTTATCAGTGTATTCATAAGTAAAATCTTCTATATCGCTTGTTACGTCCCCTAAGAACACAACCACGTTAGCGTCTTTTTCTTTTCTGATTATTCTATCAACAACGCTACCGTGTCCGTGCGAATCAGAAATTACCACCATCCGCATAAACACACCCCACTTTAACATACATTTACATATATAATACTTCATTTTAGGAGGAAAATCAAATGAATAATAATTTTGATAAAATCGATAAAAAAACGCTTGATGCCGCTCGTCGCGGTGACACAAACGCCGTTTTAGGCACGCTTAATGATTCCGACCGCAAAAAAATAGAAGAAGTGCTTTCCGATAAAGACAAATTAAAACAAATTTTAAATAGCGATACCGCAAAAAACCTAATTAAAATTTTGGGTGGTAAACAAAATGGATGATATAAGCAAAACCCTTGCCGATTTACTTAACGACCCCGACAGTTTAAACCGCGTGCGCGAAATGGCAGAAAATATTTTAGGTAACAGCACCGAAAACGCACCCCGACAAGAAAGCAACAACGGTTCGATTTTTGGTGATATGGATATTGACCCTGCCCAAATTGGAAAGATTATGTCGGTTATGTCAAAACTTAAATCCAATCGTGACGACGACCGCTCGCGACTGCTGTTAGCGCTTAAACCACACCTTAGTCCACCGCGGCGCGAAAAGGT
>JAFYQN010000030.1 GCA_017559885.1 Clostridia bacterium | reverse complement strand
GATTCCCCACCGCAACAGGTAATATGCCGTCGAACACAACAAACACAACGCAATAGCCGAAAAAATATTGTTGTTAAAAAGATGCCTTATTATAAGAGCGACCGCAAGAGAAATTACCATCAAAACGATAGCGTTAAAGCCCGACGGCGTAGCGGCTGATGCGTCCATAAAAATTCCAACCATTAACCCTGAAATTGCGGCTGTAAGTTCGGAACAAAACATACAAATAATAACCAAAAGAGTTAAGGGTAACAATGGATTAGCGTGTGAAATTTTAATAGAAAAGGTAGCGCTATATTGAATAAATATTAAAACAGCAAACAACAATACGTTAATAAACCTAAACTTAAATATGTTTCTACGGCTTTTCATAAAACTATTCACCGTCCCCGATTGCTATACCGCCTTGACCTTCAAAAGAGGTGATAACCATAACCGATCGGAGTTCTGAAATTTCGGCAAAGGGTTTGATTTCGGCATAGATCGAATTGTTTTTTTCATCAACGCCTATGTTATGAACTGAACCTACAAGCAAACCGGAAGGGAAAATACCTTCGCCCGAGGTGATAACATAGTCGCCGACTGCTACGGTGCATGAACGCGCCAAATTTGAAAACTGACACATACCGTCTATAGCGAATTTAAGCGAACCGGTTACAATACCCGAATCTTGCGTTCTGTTATCGAGCGCGCCAAGTGTTATATCGGGACTTAAAATGGTAGTTACTTTACAAGATGTAAGACCCACTTCAGTTACGTATCCTACGATGCCTGCATCGGTAATGACGGGGTCGTATTTGGCAATACCCGAAGCCGAACCCTTGTTTATTGTGAAACTGCCGTACGGATCGTCGTGATCACGCGCAATAAGAGTTGCGTCGGTTAAAACAAAATCGGGGTTGGTTTCTTTAATGCCAAGATATTCTTTATAAAATTCGTTTTGTTCGGAAATAGATTCGTAATCTGCAATTTGCTGACGTAAAGAGTCGATTTCGGCTTTGAGTTGTGCGTTTTCAAGACTTAATTTACTACCGCTGTTGTAGTTGCTTATAATGTCGGTAACAACGTTTGAAACACTTGTAAACAAATTTCTAACAGGCGCGGTAATAGTGCCTGCGATATCGGTTTGCGGTGACATACGCTTGCCGACCAACACAAACGAAAGCGAAAGCAAAACAACGGCGCAAAATATGGCGACTATTATTTTGAACTGACGACTTCGAAGGAAAAAGCGCATTTTTTATTTCTCCTTAATTTATCTGAATCTTTTGCCTCTACGGAAGGTGTAATTGCTAAAACCAATATCACCCTCAAGACGTTTTGCGGCGCCCATAACTACGCAATCAAGCGGATTTGCCGCAATGCTTACGGGCATACCTGTTTCTTCTGCGATAAGTTCCGCAAGTCCGCGTAAAAGCGCAGTGCCACCCGTAAGGGTAATACCGCTATCAATAATATCGGCAGAAAGTTCAGGCGGTGTTTTTTCAAGTGTTGAGCGAATAGCGTCGATTATTTGAGTTATGGTATCTAACATAGCGTCACGAACCTCAGCCGAGGTAATGGTAACGTTTTTAGGCAGACCGTCGATAACGTTTCTACCCTTTATCTCAATTGACGTTTCGCCTTCGTATGGTTTTGCCGAACCAATATCAATTTTAATTTGCTCGGCGGTGCGCTCGCCTATGAGTAGGTTGTGCTTTTTACGCATATGATTAATTATAGCTTCGTCGAGGTCATCACCTGCAATGCGGAGCGATTGAGCAGTAACGATATCGCCAAGTGAAATAACGGCTATTTCACTTGTGCCGCCGCCTATATCAACTATCATATTACCTGTTGCGTCTTGCACGGGCAACCCTGCGCCAACGGCTGCTGCCATTGGTTCTTCTACCAAGTCAACGTCGTAAGCGCCTGCTTGCTTTGCGGCATCAAAAACGGCGCGACTTTCAACCTCGGTAACACCAGTAGGGATACAAATTACCATACGAACCCTTGAAAACAGCGAACCCTTAAGCGCTTCACTTACAAATCGTTTAAGCATAGCGGCAGTTACGTCAAAGTCGGCAATAACACCGTCTTTAAGAGGACGTACCGCTACGATAGAACCGGGGGTTCTGCCTATCATTTCTTTAGCTTCGCGACCAACTGCTCTAACGGCGTCGTTTCTTACGTCGTAAGCCACAACAGAGGGCTCGCGCATTATTATACCTTTACCTTTAACACATACGAGTGTATTTGCGGTGCCAAGGTCTACACCTATATCTCTTGTAAACATTATTTAAACTCCTTAAAACTATTTGATTTTTGTGCTTTGCGGTACTACGAGGCGTATAGCAGACGGAACGTTTGTAAGCGTTACGCTGTCCTTGCCTTCGCAGAATTCACCGTCAAGTGTCCAGGGGAGTTTGTCACCGCCTGTTACCGTGATTTCGTGAGTGTGGAAAAATTCAAACTCTTTAGCGCTGAGGTCTTGACGCAAAATACCGTCTACGATAGATTGAAGTTGAATAATATTGGTTGGATTTTTAATAAGCAATACTTCAAATTTGCCGTCGTTAAGTTTAACTACCGAGTTGTCAAACTTTACTATACCGCCAACCGACATTGAGTTTGATATTGCGCCAAATGCAAAATCGTCTTCGATTTCGCGACCATCACATTTAAACTTTAGGTGAATCGGTTTTATGTTACCGATACCCTTTATACCTTCAAAATAATATGCCGCTTCGCCAAATACGTTTTTTACGCCTTGAGGAGCAGAATATGATGCTTCGGTAAACGCGCCAAAAGAGGCAGTGTATGAGAAATATCTGTCGTCGAATTTACCGATATCAAGATAAATTTCGCGACCGTTTATAATATCTTCTGCCGCTTTCGTAAAGTTTTTAGATATTTTTAGACCTGTGGACCACTCGTTAAGCGTACCTGAGGGAATATAACCGAGTGTGCATTTGATACCGCTACGCATAACACCGGTTATAACTTCGTTGAGTGTGCCGTCGCCACCGCAAACAACGATGCGGTCATATTTGCCCTCTTTTATTGATTGCGCTTTAATTGTGGCATCACCCGACGCCTGTGTCGGATAAACGGTAACTTCAAATCCTGCATCCGAAAAAATCTGAATTATTTTTAAAGCGTCGTTTTTAATTTTTGCCTTTCCCGAACGGGGATTGACTATCATAAGAAGCTTCTTTTTTTTCATAATATTAAGCCCTCCAATTTGATTATCGGTAATTTATTGGTAGTGTCGCAGTCGCGTTAAGTGAAGCGTCGGATATATTGCCGCTTAAATATTCGTAATATCCCTGAACGCCAACCATAGCGGCATTGTCGCCACAGTATTTAAGGGGTGGATAATAAAGTGTGATACCAAGTTTGTCACACTCTTGTTGCATACGCGTACGAAGTTCCGAATTAGCCGAAACACCGCCTGCGAGCACAAGGGTTTTATGCCCGTGTGATTTTACAGCCGAAATGGTTTTATCAATAAGTATATCGCATACTTTTTGCCTTATGGTAGCGGCAAGCACGGGTGTGTCAATTTCTTCACCTTTTTGGGTTTTGTTGTGCACAAGGTTTACAACCGCTGTTTTAAGACCCGAAAAACTAAAATCATACGGATTTTCGGTGTGTGGGTAGGGTAGCGGATATTTTTTTGTATCTGCAACCGTTGCTATCTTGTCAAGGTTTACGCCTCCCGGGTACGAAAGACCCAATGCTCGCGCAGTTTTGTCAAAACATTCGCCTGCGGCGTCATCGGTTGTTCTGCCAACGGGGGTAAAACAGGTGTAATCGGTAACCTCGGTAATAATTGTGTTGCCGCCTGACACCGTAAGGCACATAAAAGGCGGTTTGAGTTCGGGTGCTTCTATATAGTTTGCCGCGATATGCGAACGCAAATGATGCACGGGAATTAGCGGCACGCCAAGCGAAAAGGCGAGTCCTTTTGCAAAGTTAACGCCCACAAGCAACGCGCCGATAAGACCGGGCGCAAATGTTACGGCTACGGCATCAATATCACTATATGTAACACCTGCCACGCTTAATGCTTCGTCACATACCTGACTGATTGCCTCGGTATGTCTGCGAGAGGCGATTTCAGGCACAACGCCGCCATAGATTTTATGTTCGGCAATTTGTGTGGCTATTATATTTGAAAGAATTTTGCGACCGTCGGTAATTGCTACCGAGGTTTCGTCACAAGACGATTCAATTGCTAAAATTATCATTAAATCACCAAAGTTTAAAGAAAAGTTTTTGTCATAATAAGGGCGTCTTCATCAGGATGGGTATAAAAACGTTTGCGAAGACCTACCTCTTTAAATCCTGCGCGTTCATAAAGAGCAATAGCGGGGGCGTTTGAAACGCGAACTTCGAGAGAGATGAATTCAAGTGTATCTTTACAGTCCGCTATAACGTATTCGAGTAATGCTTTACCGATTCCATTACGGCGGTATGGGGGTAAGACGGCAACGTTTGTTACGTAACCTTCGCCTGCGATTTTTGAAACACCCATATAACCTGCGACAACGTCGTTTTGGTAAGCGGCATAAAACGTTGTAGTAGCATTCATCGATTCCAATATAGCATTTTCACTCCAAGGAGTAGAAAAACATGCTTTTTCAATATCTGCGATAGCAGGAATATCGTTTTGTGTGGCGATGCCAATTTTAATTTCGTTCATTAGTCTTTTGCCTCAAGCCAGTTTTTTCCGCTATGAGCGTCAACCTTAAGTTCTACTGCCAAATTTGCCGCGGCAGACATTTCTTGTTCCAAAATATTACAAACGGCGGTTTGGTCTTTTTCTTGGCATTCAACAATTAGTTCGTCGTGTACCTGCAAAATAAGATTTGCCGTTGGTATTTCTTTTTGAAGTCGGTCACTTACCCTTATCATAGCGATTTTTATTATGTCGGCGGCAGTGCCTTGTATGGGCGCATTACGCGCAACGCGCTCGCCAAATGCGCGTAGCATACCGTTAGATACCGAAAGTTCGGGCAAATAACGTCTTCGGCCAAAAAGGGTAGAAACGTAACCGTTTTGCTTGGCCTTGGCAATAGTGTTTTCCATATAAGCGGCAATACCCTTGTAGGTATCGAGATAGTTTTTGATATAGGTATCGGCTTCTTTGCGACTAACACCGATGTCTTTTGCCAAAGAAAACGCGCCTATGCCGTAAACTATGCCAAAGTTAACCGCTTTTGCGCGACTACGCATAATTGGGAGTACCATATCAACGGGAATATTAAACACCTGTGAAGCGGTTATGGTGTGAATATCGGTATCGCTACGGAAAGCGTCAATCATAACCGTATCTTGCGCCATAGATGCCAATACGCGAAGTTCAATTTGTGAGTAGTCGGCATCACAAAGAACATAACCCTCACGCGCGGTAAAGAATTTGCGCAAAATTTTGCCTTCTTCGGTGCGTACGGGTATGTTTTGTAAATTGGGTTCAAGCGAACTGATACGACCTGTGCGAGCTTCGGTTTGGTTGAAGGTGGAGTGAATTCTACCATCTTCGCCTCGGCAAGCAAGCAAACCGTCGCAATAGGTTGATTTAAGTTTTGCAAGTTGTCTATACTGTAAAATTAACTCAACGATAGGGAAGTCGTATCGCAGTTCTTCGAGTACTTCGGCATTTGTACTAAAACCGCTTTTGGTTTTCTTTTTTGCAGGGAGTCCTAATTTTACAAACAAAATTTGTCCAAGTTGCTTGGGCGAGTTGATATTAAACTCTTCGCCTGCAAGAGTATATATTTCGTTGGTCAGTTCGTTAATACGCGACTCTAAAAGTTTAGAGTGCTCTTGCAAACCGTCGAAATCGGCAAGAAAACCGATTTGTTCCATACTGCCCAATACTTTTGCCAAAGGAACTTCTATGCTATAAAGAAGGTCTAATTGACCGCTTTCTTGGAGCGATTTTGTAAGATTATCACAACAAGCAGAGAAATTTGCCGCAGAAATTAAAGTTTCATCGACACAGTCTTTTACTTCTACGGTAGAGCCGTATTCTGCAATAAGTCTATCAATAGAGTAGTCGGATGCCGATGGGTTGCACACGTAAGCCGCGAGCATAGCGTCAAATTTTACCGACTTTATACTTTCGTAGTTTTTATAAAGATTTTTGTAATCGTAAACACGTTTTGAAATGTCGGCGTTTTCAAGCGTTAGCAATAATTCAATATCGTTAAGCGGACAAACCTTGCCGTTACTTACAGCGACTGCCATGCCGTCTTGAATATAAATATCGGCCTGTTCTTTTATATCGGCGCCATTGCCAATTTCGTAACAGGTGGCGCAAGTAACTTCTTGACCGGTTACAACACCGGGTGTAATGCCCATCTTGTCCATAAGTTTAAAAAACTCAAGTCGGGTCATTAGCGATGCCAAAGCATTTTTGTCGCCATCGCCGATTTTGTAATTATTGATGTCGGTATCAACGGGCGCCTCACAGTTTATGGTGCCGAGAGTACGGCTTAAAAACGCGCTATCTTTACCTGCGGCAAGCTTTGCTCGCACGCCGTCTTTAATCTGGAGTTCGTCCAAATGTTCATAGATATAGTCAATGCTATGATATTTTGTGATAAGGTCGGTCGCAGTCTTTTGACCAACGCCTGTAACACCGGGGATATTGTCTGATGAGTCACCCATGAGGGATTTGAGTTCAATCATCTCACAGGGGGTAAGGCCGTAATCTTCAAACAACTTTTCTTTTGTGTAATCGGTGATTTCAGGATGACCCATTTTTGTAACAGTAAGCAAAACGCGTGTTGTATCAGACACGAGTTGCAATGAGTCGCGGTCGCCTGTCGCAATAACGCAACAGTTGCCGCTAGTGTTTGCGCTACGGGCAAGTGTGCCCAAGATATCATCCGCTTCGTAGCCTTCGCATTCGATGTATGTGTAACCTGCAAGGGTTAGCCACTCTTTAAGAATTGGGAATTGCTCGCGAAGCTCATCGGGCATTGCGTGGCGACCAGCTTTGTAAGCGTCGTACATCTTGTGGCGGAAGGTAGGCGCTTTTAGGTCAAACGCAACCGCTACGCAATCGGGATTTTCTTTTTCGAGCAACTTATTCAAAATGTTTATAAAACCGTATACGGCATTGGTGTATTGGCCATCTTTTGTAGATAGCAATTTTATTCCGTAAAAGGCACGGTTTATTATACTGTTTCCGTCAATTGCAAGCAGTTTCAAAACGCCATTTCTCCTTGTAGCATATAATTATATATATTATAACAGTTAAATATCAATTTGTCACTAAAAAAATTAAAAAATTGACAGAAAGTTCATTTTCTTGTATAATCGGTTTGCTATGAAGATAAAAGACATTGAAATTAAAGGATTTGCGGCTCTCGCTCCTATGGCAGGTGTTGCCGATAGAGCAATGAGAGAAATATGTGCTGGGTACGGCGCGGGCTTTACCGTGGGCGAGCTTACAAGCGCTCGCGGCGTAATGCAGGGCGATAAAAAGTCGGCGCGACTGCTCGAGTGTTTTGAATCACACGCTGTTTGCGCGTCGCAACTGTTTGGTCGCGACCCCGAGATTATGGCTCAAGCGGCGTTAAGAGCAGAGGAATTAAACCCCGATTTTATAGATATAAATATGGGTTGCCCTGCTCCTAAGGTTGCAGGTCACGGTGGCGGTAGCGCGCTTATGAAAGAACCGGAGCTCGCCACAAAAATAGTAGAAGAAGTTGTCAAAGTAGCCCACGTGCCGATTACCGTAAAAATGCGCTCGGGTTGGGATAACGATTGTCTTAACGCAGTAGAACTTGCCCGTATGTGTGAAGCGGCAGGCGCCTCGGCGATTACCGTTCATGGTAGAACGCGTAAGCAAATGTACGCTCCGCCTATAAATTATGATATTATTCGTGACGTAAAGCGCGCGGTTAAAATTCCCGTTATAGCAAACGGCGATGTAAGTGATGCAAAAAGCGCAAAATTTATGTACGAATACACAGGTTGCGACTACGTTATGGTAGGTCGCGGCGCGCAGGGAAATCCCTTTGTTTTTGAAGAGATTAACGCGTATTTTGAGGGGCGAGAATATACTCCCCCTACACTCGAAGAACGCTTTGAAACCTGTTTTAAACAAATAGAACTTATGCATAAATACAAAGAACCGCGCACCGCAATTTTAGAATCACGCAAGCACACAGCGTGGTATCTTACAGGACTTCGCGGTTCGGCATCCCTTCGTCGTATGTGCGGCGAAATATCATCGCTTGATGATATTAAATTGATTTTTGAAAAAGCACTTGAACAGAACCGAGAACTGTGATAAAATAACAGAGTTAAAATAGATTTTAAAGAAGGTAAAACTTATGTCAGGACATTCTAAATGGAACAATATTAAACGTAAAAAAGAAAAAACCGATGCCGCAAAGGCAAAAATCTTTACAAAAATCGGTCGTGAAATTTCGGTAATCGTAAAAGCGGGCGGTCCTAACCCACAGGAAAACAGCAAGCTTAAAGACGCTATCGCAAAAGCAAAGGCAAACAACGTGCCAAACGATAATATCGAGCGTATTATCAAAAAAGCTGCAGGCGAAGCAGGCGGCAACGACTACGAAGAACTTATCTACGAGGGTTATGGTCCTTGCGGTGTTGCGGTAGTTGTAGAAACTCTTACCGATAACCGCAACCGTACCGCCGGTGAAATGCGTCACTATTTTGATAAATGCGGCGGCAATCTTGGTCAATCGGGTTCTGTAATGTTTATGTTTGAACGTAAAGGTGTAATCGCAATTGAGGGCGAAGGTCTCGATGAAGACACCGTTATGGAAGCTGCTCTTGAAGCAGGCGCCGAGGACTTTAGTTTTGACGGCGACGTGTTTGAAATTACCACAGAGCCAAATGATTTGGGAACAGTTCGCGACGCTTTGGAAGAGCAGGGATATAGTTTCCTTTCTGCTGAAGTACAGTATATACCAAGCACTATGACCGCAATTGATGACCCCGATTTACAAACAAAAATGGAAAAACTTATCGATATGCTTGAAGACAACGACGACGTTCAGGCAATTTGGCATAACTGGGATGTGCCTGACGAAGAATAAATTACAAGTAAAACCAAACAACCGTAAACTCTTTTGGAGTTTGCGGTTGTTTTTTTGTTCTACATCGGACAGGACTATCATAAATTTGAAACAAAGGATGGTATAAAAATGGAATTTGACAATGCGATTTTTCAACTTGCCGAAAAATTACAAAGAACGTTACAATTTATACCCGATGAAAAAAAACTACGGTGTGAAGAAATTCGGCTTCGTAGCGGGTTGCCCGTTTGTCTTACTGTGGATGGAAACGTTGTGTTTGTGTGTAGAGATAGCACGGTAAAAAACGTTTTACCGCAAAATCCGCTTATTGCTACCAAAGATGACATTGAGCAAACATTGTCGCGACTTTGCAATAAATCGGTCTATATGCACGAAGAGGAGATAAAGCAAGGATTTGTTGCTTTAAACAATGGTTGCAGAGCAGGTGTGTGCGGAATGTTTAACGCGGAAGGAATGCTTGTGTCGGTAACTTCAATAAATATAAGAATCGCAAGACAAGTGCCGGATTGCGCGCGTGATTTGTTACCACACACGCAAAAAGGATTGCTAATTGCAGGACCACCCGGATGCGGAAAAACAACCATTTTGCGAGATACCGTAAGGTTGTTGTCGAACGGTGTTGCTGGTAACTATTACCGAGTTGCCGTAATTGACAGTCGAGGCGAAATATCGGGCGGCGGCGCGCTTGATATAGGTCCTAATACCGACGTTTTATACACAAGAAATAAAGCGTCAGGCACGCAAATTGCGTTAAGGACTTTGTATCCCGATTACATTGTTTTTGATGAAATCGGCACCAATGAAGAACTGCTTAGCGTTTGCGATTGTTTTAATGCAGGAGTTAGGGTAATAACAACGGCGCATGTTAACGACCTTTGTGATGTAACGCGTCGCAACGTAACAAAAGGCATTATATCAAGCGGCGCTATAGAAAAAGTCGCGTTAATTTCAAACAAAAAAGTTTTAAAAATTATAGACGTTAAGGAGTTGTTTTTAGGTGCTGCTATTTAAATTTTTAGGAATTTTTTTAATTGTTTGTAGTTGCGCGACGGTAGGATTTTTAAAGAGTTTTTCCGTTAAGGCGCGGTACAAAAAATTATCGTGTTTTTACGAACGATTAAACACACTTTACGAACACGTAGAAAGCGGTGGATGCGAGCTTGAAAAGGCGCTAAAAAATTCCTTTTTGACATGTGATTTTTTAACGTTTCAAAACAACAGGATTTACTGTCGCGATAACGACTTAACAAAGGATGATAAATCATTGATAGACGAGTTTTTTCTATCGCTTGGTTATTCGGTAAAAAAGATAGAATGTGACCGCATAAAAGCGTTTGCAATAACGCTTAAAACTCGATTAAAACAAGTCGAAAATGAGGCGACGCAAAAAAGCAAAATATATCAAACCTTGGGTATATGTACAGGCCTTGCATTAGGCGTATTTTTTATTTAGAGGTATAAAATGGACGTGGATTTTATTTTTAAAACGGCGGCAATTGGCATAATTGTAACGGTTCTTCATCAACTGCTTGTGCGTTCTGGACGCGAGGAACAGGCAATGCTTGTAACGCTATCGGGGCTTGTGGTTGTACTGCTTATGGTTGTAAACTCAATTGCCGACTTGTTTAGCACAGTCAAGGGATTGTTTGGGTTGTGAGCGGCGAATTGATTCGTGTGATTGTCGTAATAATTATTGCGGCAGTTTTAATTACCACACTTAGAATGCGACTGCCAGAATATGGTTTTTTGATTACGATTGCGGTGATGTGCGTTGTTTTTATCACAGTAATCGGCAATCTTTTTGGGGCGGTTTCACAACTTCGTGAACTGTTTAACAAAAGCGGCAACGCGGGCGATTATTTTGTGGTCGCGTTAAAGGCGCTTGGAATATCGTATATAACAATGTTTGCCGCCGACGTTTGTCGTGATTTTGGACTCACTTCTTTTGCGCAGACGGCAGAATTGTGTGGCAAGATTGCCATATTTGTTTTAAGTCTGCCGCTTATGACCGCCGTGCTTGACGCGGCTATAAAATTTGCAGGATTATGAAAAAAGTAATTGTAATTTTTATTTTAATGTGCGTATGTTATCTGCCTGTTAGCGCGGAAAATAGTTACGACCAACTATACAATAGCACAAACGCCGATTCGTTATCATACTATCTTGACGAGCAAACGCGCGATTTTTTTGAAGAAAACGATATCAATGTTAAAGATGCCAATTGGGTAAACAATCTTACAAATGGAAACGTGTTAAAACATATATGGGATTTTATAACAAGTGGCGCGAAAACGCCTGTGAAAACAGGGGTTTTAATAGCGTCGATAATATTTTTAACGGCGGCGATTACTACGTTTAGCGCGACTGTTAGATTTGAAACGGCAATTTATGCGGCTGTACTTGCAATAAGCGCGTTTATAGCAAACGATATTTGGCAAAGCGTTTATTCGGCGACAGGTGTCATAAAAGGAATAAGTTCTTTTATGCTTTCGTTTGTACCTGTGTTTGCAAGCATTTTGGCATTGTCGGGAAAAACTGTCACCGCTCCTGCTATGAGTTCGCTATTACTTGGGGTTACTGAACTCGTGTCGTTTGTGGCTTCTTTTGCCGTACTTCCGCTAATGGGTGGATATTTGGCTGTGAGTATTAGTTCGGGTGTGTCGCCACTTGTTAATGGGTGGGGTATTACCGAAAGCATAAAAAAACTTTCTATGTGGATATTATCTCTTTTAGGAACTCTTTTTGTGGGCGTTTTGGGAATTCAAACCACCGTAAACGCGGCGGCGGACAGCGTAAGTTTGCGCACGGCAAAGTTTATACTTGGCACGTCGGTACCTGTGGCAGGCGGTGTGCTTAGTGAGGCGGCGTCTACCATATCGGCATCTATGGGACTGCTTAGGTCTTCGGTTGGCATTTACGGCGTTGTGGCGATAGCGTTTATGTTGTTGCCGATAGTGATAGAACTTGTTTTATGGCGCGTTATGTTGATGATTAATATATCGTTAGGCGAAATTTTTTCAATGCCAAAAATAACGGGAATATTAAAAGCGGTTGATTCGATGTTGTCGGTGCTGCTTGGCGTTGTTTTAATAGTGGGCGGTATGTTTATAATATCGCTTACAGTGGTTGTAATGGCAGGTAAAACGTAATGGAAGGTTTAAATTCGTTTATAACCAGTTTTTGCGGTAGTTGTATACTGCTTGGTTTTTTGTTTGTTCTTTGCCCTTCGGGTGGTATGGCAGGATCGGTAAAATATATTTTTTGCCTATGTTTTTTGTGTTGTGTATTGGGCGCGGCATTTAGCATTAAAACTCCCGATTTCTCTCAATTTTCCGCCTACGGTTCAAGCGAAATTTTAAGTGAACAAAACGCTGCGGTTACGGCGCAAACTGTGTTTTGCGAAGCGTTAAGACAAAAAAATATAAATTTTAGAAAAATTACGGTAGACACTAATAAATTAAATGATGGAAGCATAATTATAAGTAAAGTAACTGTTTATAGTAGTGATGATTCGTCGCGTATAGTTGAGGCAATTGGATCGGACAGTTATAAGGTTGTGATAATAAATGAATGAAAAAATAAAAAAATTAACCCATAATCCAAAGGTGTTAATAATTTCGGGGTTGTGTGGCATAGCGCTTATTTTTATTTCTTCTTTGTTTCCGAGCGGGGAAAAGAGTGATAATAAAAACATTTCAAGCAATAGCGCGTATGAGGTGGATGAATACTGCGAAAAGTTGGAAAAAGACATAAAAAATATTGTTACTCACATAACGGGGGATAAAAATCCTACAGTAGTTATAACGCTTGAAAGCGGCATAAGATACCATTATGCAAGCGCCGATGAAACCGACACATCGAGTTCGGTAGGGGATACAAACGACCAAAGCAGCGAAAGCAAAAAACAATCATACATAACGGTAAAAACAGCCGACGGCGGTGAGCAGGCGTTGATTGTTACCGAAATAATGCCCGAAATTCGCGGCGTAGCGATAATTTGTACGGGCGGCAACAACGAAATGGTTGTCGAAAAAATAAAAAATGCCGTCACGGCGGCTTTGAATATAACATCAAAAAGAGTATACATTTCAGGAGGAACGAGTCAATGAAAAAGGGTAAGGTATTTGGTAAGCATCACGTGGTGTTAGCGCTTATGGTGTTAAGTTTGGGCGCGGCTGTGTGGCTTAATATGAAATTTTCTTCAAGCGAAAAATATTTAGGCGAAGCAACTTTTGTAAGTGATAACGACATTTCAAGCGGCGAGGCGATACAAACGTCTGCAAAGGTAGAAAAAGACACCGACTATTTTGAAACTGCAAAAAAAGACCGTGAAAAAGCGCTTGCCGAAGCGCAAGAATTAGTGGAAGAAACGCTAAAATCAGCAAATGCTTCGGACAAAGAGCGTGAGACGGCGCTTAAAGCCACCACCCAGCTTGCCGATAGAATAGAAAAGGCAAATAATATTGAAACCTTGCTTAAAGCAAAGGGGTTTGAAAAGGCGGTTGTGGTAATAGGGGATAACGATATAAGCGTTGTTGTAAAATCTGAAGGTGTTACAACGCAACAAACCTTGCAAATACAGGATATAGTTACAGCACAGACAAAAATTCCGCTTAACAATATAAAAATCATTACCATAAAATAAATTCTTGCTTTAACGAATGAATTATGTTACAATGTATTCGTAATAATATTACAGTAATGTAAATCTTAACTTTTTATATATGGAGGAAAAAGCAATGGATAACAAAACAACACAGGTTTCGGTAAGCACAGACGTGCTTGAAAGAATGGCGGAACTTGCCGCATGTGAAATAGAGGGCGTTACAGGCGTTAATAAAAAGAATATCGACCTTAAGGGCGCAATAAAAGCTAAAAGTGTTGTTAAAGCTGTAAAGGTTGAAAGCGTTAACGGCGCTATTGAAATAAGCGTTTACATCTGCGTAGATTCCAAAGTAAAGGTTCGCGAGGTTGCTGAAGCAGTTCAGAAAAACGTAAAAGAAAAAATTCAAACAATGACCAATACCGCAGTTACCAGAGTAAAGGTTTATATTGAAGATATAGAGTTTGAAGAAGAATAATTTTTTAAAACAGCAAACAAGACTTCCGACAGTTGTCGGAAGTCTTGTTTTTTTAATAAAACGCAAGATAACCCATTTCACTCATATAGTTAAAAGTGTTGGGAAAAGTATCGCCTACATAAAAAGAAAGGTAGTTATATTCGTTATCGTATCTTTCAATGTCAATAGTAAGATGCTGGGTTGTTTTATAACTATTATTAAAGAAGGACGTATCGTTTAGATTTTGAACGTCTTTCCAATATGCGTCAAGCAAGTTTTGACAATCAGTTTTTGTCATATACGAAAATCGGTATACGGAGCTTGAATCGATTCTATATTCTGCTTCGGCATATCTAAACATATTGGAAGAAATAAATAATTCATCTTTAATTTGCTCATATCTTTCGTTGCTTTTATATATGGCAAGAAGTTCTTTTTCGACCTTTTCTCTTGGTACGCAAAAATAACGTTTCATACTTGAACCGATTTTAAATTTATAATCGAAAGTAATTATTACGTGATCATTGGAATAGTCTATGTCGCTTGACGCGTTTTCAATGGTTTTATTGTGAAGTTCTATAACCAATTCGGGATTAGTGAAGGTAACGCAACAATCCTCAAACTCTACTGTCACTTGCTCTATTTTTTGCGCTATTGGTACGCGACGGGTGTAACCTAAACCGCCTGTAACGCCTATTATCATAACGGCAAGCATTGTGCTTATTGCAATCGCGCCCATAAGTATCGAACGTGAAACACCTTTAAAACCACGATTGGTAATAAGGCCGTAGATTACGCAGGAAATGATAGCGCCTATTGTTGCAAAGAACCAGAATATGACTGACGAATAGTGCGAATTGAATAAAATTCCAATAAGGTAACCACCGCATATACCTGCAAACACACTACACAAAAGATACATAAATTTATACGCGTATGCGCTACCGCCTTTTTCGGCTTTGCGTTTATTATAAAGTAATATAGCCACGGTAGTAAACACTACGATATAAACTATGCTTCTAATCCAAAATTCAAGATTGTTTTTATGACTAAAGCAAAATACCGGTAGCGAGAGATTGTAAAGTATATCGGAGTTGCTGATATAACCTACAACAGTATCTTCAATAATGCTTTCATATATAAGTGATATAAAAACAGTTGCTAAATTTATGCCGCAAAAAGACAACGCTAAATCAAACATACTGCCTGCGCACACAACAAATATAAGTGAGAAAGACGACCAAATAAGTGTAATGACAAGCATCTCGGCAATGTGTTGAAGCAACGTGACAAAATTGCCAAGCCAAGGGTTAAAAATAACCATCGCCGAATAACAAAATACGCATAAAAATATAGGTATAAGCGACGCAATAATGCCCGAAATAGTACGTGATATCAGTAGTTCGGCACGAGTGAGTGGGAAGGCGTGAAAAACGTCGCTTGCGCTCTTTTTGTAAAGAAATGAAAAGTTTATAAAGTTAAACAGTACAACAAATATAGGCGCAAAAACCGAAATTACCGCACAAAAAGTTTGTGTGAACTCATAAGGTTTGACACCGCTTGAGACGGAAGACGCCATTGCGCCGTAATTTGCAAGATAACTACCCGGACAGTAAAGTAACGCTAAAATGCTAAGAACGATTATAATGCCAAAGTTTTTGCGCAGCGTAAACATAAGCATCTTGAAAAATGGATTTAACTTACGAGAGGATGTTTTTAACGTCATAACCGCAAACCTCCAATTCATAAACAAATACTTCTTCTAAAGTGGGTTCGATACATTCGGCATACAGAGGATTTAAAGAGTTTATAAACTGCATAATTTCGTCTTCTTCACCGCGTACTACAAGAGATAAGAGTGAACCCGTGCGTTCGGTTTTCATAACGTAAAGCGAGTCAAATACCGACATTTCGGGAACCTCGCTAAACGCTACTTGAACTTTGTGCATATTGCCGCGAAGCGATTCGATATTTCCGTTAGAAATGATTTTGCCTTCGTGTATAACGCACACGCTATCGCAAACGTTTTCAAGTTCTCGAAGATTATGCGACGCAATAATTGCCGTCATACCGCGTTGTTGAACACCGTCCATAACTATGTTAGCGAGCACACGGCGCATAACCACGTCAAGACCGTCAAACGCTTCATCCATAAGCAAATATTTTGGATTGGTGGAAAGAGCCAAAATAAGCGCCGCCTGACGTTGCATACCCTTTGAAAAGGTAGAAAGTCGCGCCTTTGGATTAAGGGGGAACACAGTAAGTAGATGTTTGTAGGTTTCGTAGTCAAATTCCGGATACATACTGCTGTAAAGAGTAGCCATTTCTTTTAAATTTGATTGCGGTAAAAAGTATGGCGTATCGCCCAAAAATGCAATTTGAGATTTTATTACGGGGTTATTGAAACAGTTTTTATCATCAACCTGTATTGTGCCACCGTCGGTCATATATACGCCAGAAATAAGGCGCAATAGGGTAGATTTACCTGAACCGTTTGAACCGACAAGTCCATATACACAGCCGTCGGGTATGGTAAGATTGATGTTGTCAAGCGCAATCTTTGAATCGAATTTTTTGGTAAGTGATTTTGCGGTAATCATTGCGCGTCATCCTCCTTTGCGATAGAGTGCTGTTTGATAAGATTTATCATTTCGTCAGCGCTAAGTCCTAAATCGGTAGCGTTACGTATGGCGGTTATAAACTCTTGTTTTGCCGATTGCAAAACGGCGTCTGATGCCGCGTTGTCGTCCGACATAAACGAACCTTTACCTTTTACCGAATAGATAATGCCGTTTGCTTCAAGTATTGCATAAGATTTTTGTACGGTGTTGGGATTAATTGAAAATTTAGACGCCAAAGCGCGCACACTTGGTAATTGGTCGCCGCCCTTTAACACACCCAATGCTTTTAGTTTTATAAATCCGTTTACAATTTGGTCGCATATAGGCGCACCGCTTTTAAAATCGAGTTGAAACATTGCACACCTCCTACGGAATATTAACTGTACTATATCAATTAGTACAGTTGTATGATAGCATAGTACAGTTCGTTTGTCAATATATTTTAAAAAATTAATATTTTCTTATAAATTAAAATCAGCGCCTACCGGATTTTAGTAGGTGCTGATTTATTTTTAGTTTATTGTGAATTGTGCGTTAAATAAGTCCTTCCATAAGGTTGGTTTCGCTAAAGTTTTTGCCGTCAAAACGTATGGTTTTGATTTCGTATGCGCCAAAATCTACCGAAGTTTTGGTATCATAAAATGCAAGGTTACAACTTTGTTTTGTGGCGGTTGGGTTAAATAGTCTTATAATATAGCCCTCGCCAACGTCGGCTTTTTTAAATGCGTTAATTGTAATGCAGTCGGTACCCAAAAGCTTGAGCGGGGAAGCAGGAATTTTGCCAATACCCGTTGGGTAGAATGAAAGCGCCATTGGTCGCATATTAAAGTGTTGCGCCTTTCTTGCGATGCGTGGTTTTATCTCGTCGGTTTTGCCAACTGTAAACATAAAACTAAAGTCACGCTCGCCTTGGTCGATATATGGCATATATCTGTCTTGCGGCATAACAACTCGGTCGTTTACAGGGTGCGCGCAGTAGGATGCCGAGCGCAGTAGAGTGCATTTTAAATTACCCGATTTGCTATCAAAACAAGAGGCGTGAATGCTGTTGTTGATTGCAACCAAAGTGTCGGTATTATCTGATACATAGATGAATTTTTGAGAAACGTTTTCTTCAAAATCATCTTTTAGTTTTTCTTCACCGTAGGGCTGTTCGCCAACGCAAACGCTGTCTTTAAGTGCTGTTGGAACATCAAGGCGAAGAAGTCGTTGCTTTTCGCCCCAGTTTACACGTACGTCAATCTTAAGGTCGCCCGTTTCGCCCAAGGTGTACTTAACTATAGCGAACGATTTTTTGTAACCAAAGGTTGCTTCTACTGTGGTTTCTACATCGCCGTCTTCGATAATATGAACTGATGGAATCTCGTTATCAAGATAGAGGAAATCTTTTGCTTCACTTGGTGTGAGTAGTTTAAACTCGCCAACTTTTTCTTTAAAGGCAGTTACCATCATACCCCACGGGTCAAAGTCATCGTTAAATACTTCGAGTCCGAACGCGCCGTTTTCGACGTAGTTTTTGCCGTTTTTAACGTACTCGTCAACAAGACCGGTCGAGGTGTTAATTTTAACGGTTGTGCCGCCGCGGTTAAGGATAAAGTAGCCGTTTTCTTCACGTGCTTTAAATGGTGGACGCTCGTCAAAGGTCTCGAACGCGCAATCAAAACGGTTAAGTGTCATAGGAGCAAGTTTTGCTCTAAACACTATGCGTTTTCTCCAGTTAAGAGGAATTGTGCTATATTCTTTTTCGCATTGTGAAGCGACTATTTCGCCGTCTTTATTGTAGACGATGGGTTTCATAAAATAGGTATTGCGGTCTTGATCCCAAAGGTTAAACTCGCAAACTATATCCTCGGTAATTTCATAAGGATATGGGTTGTAAACAAAGACAGGGATTTTATCACTGTCTGCTTTCTTTTGTCCTGCGGCAAGGGCGAAAAATGCCTTTGCTTTAAGACGGGTTAAAATTTCGATAGCGTGGTCCATCATTCTTATGCCCATTTCTTCGGCGGGTTGAATTGATGAACCGGGTAAAACATCGTGGAATTCTACCGTCATAATGTCGTACATAGCGTCACTAAGTTCTTTCATGGGGTATTCCATAAGACCTTCATTTGCCGCGTGCGAGCACATAATTTCGGTAAGGTAGTACATATTTTCGGCAGCTCTGTGTTTTTGTTTTACACGGATTTGCGAAGAATAGCAACCTACTGCCCAACACCAAAGACTATGTTGGACTTCGGGCAAGTCGTGATGTTTTTGCGCCTCGGCAAGATAACCCTCAGGTGTGGAGTGAATTAACTCGGTGCCTTCTTTTGCCAATTCTTCTTTTAGTACAACAAGGTCGTCAAGGTCTTTTTTAGAAGGACCGCCACCGTGGTTGCCAATACCCCAAAGTCGCATAATTATATCATCGTCGGGGCATTTGGTAGCGGTATTTCTTATTGCAATAGCCGCTTCGCCCTTGGGTGTGCTGTACCAACCGTCAGGACGAATACCTGTAATTTTTGAACCGTCGTAACCAACCCAGGTGTAATCGCCTGCAGGCAACTCTAAATGCCAAGGTTGTGGGCGCATATGTACGTAACCCTTGTAACCGCTTTTTGCCATAATTTGCACAAGACCGCGGCTATGACCAAACGAGTCAAAGTTTATGGCTACCTCGGGTATTTTGCCGAATTTTTCTAAAAAGTATTTTCTACCTGATAACGTTTGACGTACAAAACTCTCGCCCGAGGGCATATTGCAGTCGGGTTGCACGTGCCAACCGCCCATAATGTGCCATTTGCCGCGCGCTACAAGGTTTTGAATGCGAGCAAATAATTCGGGGTCAAACTGCTCTATCCAATCGTAAAGCAAGACCTCGTTGTGACAAAAGATATAATCTTCATACTGCTCGCAAAAATCTGCTGCAATACGAAACGTAGATAGCGCTTCGGCAGCGCCTTCTTCCCACTCCCATTGCCAGATGGGGTCTAAGTGAGCGTTACAAACAATGTAAACTTTTTTTGCCATAAAAATTCTCCTTACTCAAGTGTATATTCAAAGGTTAGTTTTTCTATGTTAGGGATACCCCTTGTCATAATAGGATAGGTGTCGAGAGGTTTGTCGCAAAGCAACGATAATTTTTTGAAATTATCGCTTACCTCTATTACTGCGTCGCAAGGGGCGCGTGTGCCGACAATTTGTTTAAAGCCCGCCTGATTATAAAAGGCGATAACCCCTTGGCTTGACGGCTTTAAAAAATAAAGTGTGTCGCGTTCTTTTTGCGTATCGGCAAAAAGTTTTGACATAAGACCTTGATGCCGATACTCGCTGTGCGTGGTTACGGCATAGATGTAATACGCTTTGGTTTTTTGGTTATTGTAATTCAAAACACATGGGATTTTAAAATACATAGCGGCAACAGTACCGTCTATTTCTAACGTTTCGACACAGTCAAAAAATAAATCAAAGAGCATTTTGTCAAATTCTATGTCTTGACCAAAAGCATCGTTATAAAGTTTTTCGCATTGTTCACGTTTTGTCATAAGTTTTCCTTTTTAGCGCAAATGTATTTTGGAAGTATGATTTCGGGCTTGTATGAAAGTTTGGATTTTCGCAAGCCCTCGATTCCTAAATCATCTTCGCGGTTTATATATCTATATCCCACCGCGTGTCGCGTGGCAAACTCGCGGTTTATTACGGTGTATGCGGTGTCGTAGCCCGACAACGCTTTTTCAATATGAATATTGTAAATGTTTTTGTTTATTTTAGAGCCGAGTGTGAATGCAACAACATTGTTGTCGATTACAATAACTCCGCCTTTTATTTGTAAAAACTCCATATTATCAAGCATTAAGGTGATGCCTGCCATTTCGTTTTTTAACTCTTCGTCCATACGGTCGGCGTTTTGAGAATACCATAGATTTGCGCAGTGTCTTACTTTATCAATATTACTGTCGTTTATATCCTCGTAATGCCAATTGCACTGCTTTGAAAAAGAGGATATATGGTTTCTTTTTGAATGATATTTCTTGCCCGAAAGGGTTATAAGGTCGGTTGAATTATATATGTAGTCAAACTCGTTGCGACTCTCGATTATATCGTAAAACTTTCCATAAAGTTTTATAAATTCCCTAAAACGAGGACCCTCTTGCGCCCAAATGTAAGGGTAGGGGGTACCACTATGCTCTATAATGCGCGCCATACCTTTTTGCATATCGCCAAAAGGAAGACCGTAGGTTGTAATGTTGGTGTCGTATGATTTTAGATACAGTATGCCGTCTTCTACGCAGTAGCAGTTATTATATAGCGGTTGCCACAGTAGTAAATTTACGAAACTAAGCTCGCAGGTGAGTTCATTTTCAGTTTGTAAAAACGGGATAAGTATATCACGGTCGGATAGCGTTATTTTTTTAAATTCCATTTATTTTTTCAATACCTTTGAATTTGTATATTATATGGGTAAATAATACCACATTTTTACTTTAATATTCAACAAAAAATTAACATATTTTAATAATACAACGACTTGTTAAAATCAAAAATAT
>JAFYQN010000210.1 GCA_017559885.1 Clostridia bacterium | reverse complement strand
CTAAACGAAACGTACCAAGAAACGACGGGGTAGCGCCAATGCCTGAATTTATAGTATTGATTTTTGAGTTTGGAAATTTAGCGTTAAACCAATCACCTACACGCTCAAAGTAACATTTTTCTCCACCCAAATCGTCGTTGTATTCGCGAGCGTTGTTACCGGCTTCGCCATAACTTTTAGCGGCAGCGCCCTCGGTTATAGAGCCGCCTATTGCTACAACTGTGATTTCTTCACCGCGAGCCGCCTTGCAAAACACACGACGTAGGCGGTTGTTGGTTTCGTCTTCATCAACTATATAAGAGCGTATAATTGCATTGTTTACGTCGTTTTCGCTTATGTTAAAAGCATTTGAAAGCGTACTTATAATTTGCTCGTATTTGTTGTAGATTTTATAGTTGCTCATAAAAAACACCTGCCGAGAACTGATTTATTTAAATATATCATATTACCTTGAAAATAGCAATAAAACCTTTTTGAAAATTAACTATTGATAATTTTGTAAAATACTGTTAAAATGTATATATATTATGGAAAAGAGGTAACATTATGTCTTGTTTACAGCTTGAAGCCGTAAAAAGTGGCGATACCGTTGCGGTAATGCGCACCAATATGGGCGATATCGAGATTAAACTGTTTCCCGAGCAGGCGCCCAAAACGGTAGAAAATTTTACAACACACGCTAAAAACGATTATTATAACGGTATAATTTTTCACCGTGTAATAAATGATTTTATGATTCAAGGCGGTGACCCAACAGGTACAGGTATGGGCGGCGAGTCTATTTGGGGCCGTAGCTTCCAAGATGAGTTCACACCCGAGCTTCACAACCTTCGCGGCGCGTTTTGTATGGCAAACGCAGGTCCTAACACAAACGGCAGTCAGTTCTTTATTGTTCAGGCAAACGAGGTTCCTGCCAATATGCTTGACCAGATGAAAGATTTGGCAGATAGCGGTTTTCCACCCGAAATTACCGAAGCGTACGCGCAGCTTGGTGGCACACCTTGGCTTGATTTTAGACACACAGTATTTGGTCAGGTTGTAAACGGTATGGACGTAGTAGATGCCATCGCAAATGTAGAGGTTGGCGGAGCAGACAAACCGGTAAATGATGTCGTAATACTCGGCATTGATATAAAAGTTATAGATTAAGGAGTTTTTAAAAATGAAAGGTATTATTCTTGCAGGCGGTAGCGGAACACGTCTTTATCCGCTTACTATGGTAACTTCAAAACAGCTTCTCCCCGTATATGACAAACCGATGATTTATTATCCTTTGTCAATATTGATGCTCGCAGGTATTCGCGATATTCTTACTATCTCGACACCTACCGATTTACCAAACTTTGAGCGTCTTTTGGGCGACGGCTCACGTTATGGTATAAACCTTTCTTACGAGGTTCAACCTTCTCCCGACGGTCTTGCTCAGGCATTCCTTATCGGCGAAAAGTTTATTGACGGCGATAGTTGCGCAATGGTTTTGGGCGACAATATTTTCTATGGTAGTGGTCTTAAGAAACATCTTCGTGAAGCCGCTTCTCGTGAAAAGGGCGCTACAGTATTTGGTTATTACGTTGACGACCCCGAGCGTTTTGGTATAGTAGAGTTTGACGAAAACGGCAAGGCAATATCTTTGGAGGAAAAACCAAAGAATCCAAAGTCTAACTACTGTGTAACAGGTCTTTATTTCTACGACAACCGCGTTGTTGAAATGGCTAAAAAGGTAAAACCTTCTGCTCGTGGCGAGCTTGAAATTACCGACCTTAACAAACTTTATCTTGAAGACGACACCCTTAACGTTGTAACCCTTGGCCGTGGTTACGCTTGGCTTGACACCGGTACAATGGACGCTTTGGCTGAAGCTACCGAATTTGTAAAGGTTATTGAAAACCGTCAGGGTATTCAAATTTCTGCAGTAGAAGAAATCGCTTACAAAAACGGATGGATTAGCAAAGAAAAACTTATCGAATCAGCTGAAAAATACGGCAAATCACCTTATGGTGAACATCTCCGCAAGGTTGCCGAAGGCAAGATTCTTTACTAAGTCACCATGCATAATTATAAAAAACACAAGCACCTACTATAGTGATATAGTGGGTGCTTTTTGTGTAACGAAAACCACGCGAATATGTGCGGGTGGATATTTATTTAACCAATATTAAGTATATCACTCATATCATACATGCCGCAAGGTTTACCTACGATAAACTTTGCCGCCTTTACAGCGCCAGAGGCAAAAACCTCTTTTGACTGTGCCGAGTGCGATAGGGTAATTACCTCATCGTGACCTGCAAATATAACGTCGTGCTCGCCAACGATTGTGCCGCCGCGTATAGCGTGGATACCAATCTCGTTTTTGGTGCGCTATTGGCGTTTTGAGTGACGGTCATACTCGTATGAGTATTTATCATCAAAAACCTCGTTAACAGCGTTTGCAAGCATCAAAGCGGTGCCTGATGGAGCGTCAATCTTTTGGTTGTGGTGTTTTTCGATAATTTCAATATCAAATCCACCGTCCAAAATTTTTGCCGCGCTCTTTACAAGAGAGCACAAGAGGTTTACGCCAAGTGACATATTAGCGGTAAAGAAAACCGGAATTTTATTGGCTGTTGCCTTGATTTTTTCAATCTGTTCGGTGCTGTAGCCTGTTGTTGCAAGGATGACCGCAACATTGTTTTTGGTGGCGTAGTCAAGCAAACTGTCAAGCACTGATACGTGTGAAAAATCTATGATAACGTCGGGCACAACCTTAACGTCGTCAAAAGATTTATAAACAGGGAAGTCGCACAACATTTCTGCGCGGTCAACGCCTGCGATTATCTTGGTGTTTTCGTCTTCTTTACAGCATCTTGCAACGGCATTGCCCATTTTACCGCAAGCGCCTGAGAGTAATATATTAGTCATTTTTGTTTCACATCCGAAAAATTAAATAATTAAATCATAAAACCACATTCGGCAAGTTTTGCTTTTAGCAATTCTTTGTTTGCATCGCTTGTCGGGTAAAGTGGCATTCTACAAGGACCAACGTTTTGACCTAACAGGTTCATTGCTTCTTTTACAGGGATTGGGTTTACGTCGCAGAACATTGCGTTCATAAGGCCAATATGTTTTAGGTGAAGCTCGGTTGCCGCTTGGGTATAACCGTTGAGGTAGAGGTCGCAAATATCGTGCATAACCTTTGGCGCAATGTTTGAAAGAACAGATATAACGCCTATACCACCAAGTGACATAACGGGTACAACTTGGTCGTCATTGCCTGAGTAGAT
>JAFYQN010000209.1 GCA_017559885.1 Clostridia bacterium | reverse complement strand
CGCTTTTGCAACAATGGTTGTGTGAAAAAGCGGGCAAAAAGGTTGAATTTGTTTTGCCACAACGTGGAGAACAAAAGCACCTTGTTAATATGTGCCGCAATAATGCCGCCGATAATTTGGCGCAAAAAACCGAGATTCGAGGCAAAGAAATGTCTTCCCTTAATGAACTTGCGCGCCTTTTAGGACTTGGTAGCGCGCCACGTGTTATAGAGGCGTATGATATTTCTAACACAGCAGGTGACGAAAATGTTGCAGGTATGGTTGTCTTTCACGACGGCAAACCTTACAAGCCGCACTATAAAATGTTTAAGATAAAGGGATTTACAGGGCAGGACGATTATCGCTCTATGGCGGAAGTGCTTGACCGACGTTTTAACGAATATAAAAATGGTGATAACGAGGGTTTTGCAACACTGCCTGACCTTATATTGCTTGACGGCGGCAAGGGTCAGATTTCGGCAGTTGAACCCGTTTTAAAAAAATACGGTTTAAATATTCCGCTTTTTGGTATGGTAAAAGATTCAAAACACCGAACTCGCGCAATAGCGTGCGGTGGCGGAGATATATCTATAAAGGCAAACGAGTCGGCATATCGGCTTGTAACGTCAATTCAGGACGAGGTTCACCGTTTTGCCATTACGTATCACAAAAAACGCCGCAGCAAAAAGATGCTGTCTTCTGAACTTTTGTCAATTGACGGCATAGGTGAGGCAAAGGCGGCAGCGATGCTTAAACATTTTAAAACGATGAAAGCAATTAAAACGGCATCGATTGATGAACTTTGCGCTGTAAACGGCATAAATATGGCTTTGGCGCAAAAGATATATAATGAATTTAACAGTTAAGGTGATTATATGAAAATAGCTTTTTTTGATACAAAGCCGTACGATAAGCAGTCGTTTGAAAAGTATGCAACCGACGACTTGAAATTTAAGTTTTTTGAAACAAAACTTAACGTCGACACTGCAGAACTTGCCCGCGGTTGCGAGGTGGTGTGCATATTTGTAAACGATACTGCCGATGCGGATGTAATTGATAAACTTTATGAATTTGGTGTCAAAGTTTTAGCGCTTAGGTGCGCAGGTTATAACAACGTTGACGTAAAACACGCTTTCCAAAAAATCCACGTAGTACACGTGCCTGCGTATTCGCCTTATGCGGTTGCAGAACACACAATGGCAATGTTGCTTACGTCTATTCGTCGTATTCATAAGGCGTATATCCGTACAAGAGATTTTAATTTTAGTCTTTCGGGTCTTACGGGTTTTGACCTTTATGGTAAAACTGTTGGTGTTATAGGTACGGGTAAAATAGGTCGAGTATTTATGGATATTTGTCACGGATTTGGTATGAAAATTTTAGCGTACGATAAATATCCCGCAGTTGATGCGCCCTGTGAACACGTGGAACTTGACCGTCTTTTTAGTGAGAGCGATATTATATCTATGCACTGCCCGCTAACTACCGAAACCTATCACATTATAGACCAAAAATCTATTGAAAAGATGAAAAAAGGCGTGGTAATTCTTAATACTTCTCGTGGCGCGCTTATAGATGCCGAGGCATTGCTTGATGGCATAAAATCACGTAAAATCGGAGCGGCTTGTCTTGACGTGTATGAAGAAGAATCGGACATTTTCTTTGAAGATTTTTCGGGTCATATAGTTGATGACGATACGCTTGCGCGTCTTATTTCGATGCCTAACGTTATAGTTACTTCACATCAGGCATTCTTAACAAATGAGGCGCTTGGCAATATTGCCGAAACTACTATTAATAACATAAAAGAGATTACGTCACAAGGTTGTAGCGGTAACGAGTTGTGTTATCACTGTGGCAAGACAGAAAATTGCAAAGCAAAACGTATTGGAAAGTGCTTTTAAAGCAACAAATCAAAAAATCTTAAAGCGGTAAAAAATTCGCTTGATATTTAATTGCTTGAATGATATAATGAAAAAATAGTAGGGAGTGCTTTATGAAAAAGGTTTTATCTATTTTAATTGCGACAACGTTTTTGTTATGCCTTTGCGCTTGTAATAATTCTACGGATGAATATTCATCGGCAGAGGTTGAAATTATTTATGAGGATGTTGAAACGGTGTACGATAACGAAAACGCAGTAAATTCTATTGAGCAATCTTCTTCACAAAAAGGAGAAGTTATTTCTTCTGATACGAGCAATCAAAACAACTCTTTTACAACAAACGAAACGACGGAAAACACATTCCAACTTAATGATACTGCAACTTTACAAAAAATAAAGTTAAATGGCAGATGCGAAAAAACACAAGAGGGCATTAGTCTTAATATGGCGGCAAGCGCCATTGAATTTAATACCAACAGTAGTTCTGTTATGGTAGAAGTTGACACTTCGTCAACGATTTATTATACCGTAATGGTTGACGGCGAAATAACAATGCAACACGAGCCAATTGAGTCACAAGGTAAAAATTACGTTATTATTGCAAGAGGTCTTGGTTCGGGTTCTCATAACATAAAATTTATACGCGACGGTGAATCACGCGCCAATTTGGAATTTACCGTAGCGAGTATACAACTTGATGACGGCGCTACTTTGCTTGCAAGAGACGGCGATAAAAAAGTAATTGAGTTTTTAGGCGACTCGCTTACAAGTGGTTTTGGCAATCTTGCATTAAACAGTACGTATGAACCAAGCAATTTGAAATATATGAGTTCAACAAAGGCATATCCGTTTTTGATTGCAAACAAATTAGGATTTGACTACAGAATAGTATCTATGAGTAGTATTGCGCTTGGTAAACGAGAAGAATATCCAACGTTTTCTGAATTTTATAGTCTTGAAAATTATCACAATGATAAAACCAAAAAATACGCTTCATCAAATCCACAGGATGTAGATATTGTAGTGGTAAATCTTGGTACAAATGACGTTGGTTCAAAATTGTACGATGCTAAAAATTATCAAAGCGTTAGCGAGTATGAGCAATTGTTTACCGACCTTATAACCAATATAGGTTATAGAAAAGATGCAAAGATTGTCTTTATAACGGGCGTTTGGAATCCGGAACCCATAACCGCCATTAACGGCGCAATAACCAAACTTAAATCACAGGGTTATAATGACGTTTATTCGCTTACTGTTAAAGAGTGTAAGTCGGGCGGTGGTTCGCACCCGTCGGAGAAAGAACATACAGAAATTGCCGACGCGATAGAAAATTTCTTTAAGACAAACGGAATAATATAAAAACAAAAGTTCGTGCATAATATGCACGAACTTTTGCATATTTATTCAAAACTCTTGACAAGTTGAAATGCATTATATATAATATGTAAATACTTTAAACAAACGAGGTTTTATTAATGGCAAAAATGTGGACAGGCGTTACCGACGGTGTTACCGATAGTATAGCCGATGATTTTAATTCTTCCATACATTTTGACTCAAGAATGTATGCGCATGATATAAAAGGTAGTATGGCGCACGCTATGATGTTGTCGCTTTGCGGTATCATTTCCGAGGATGAGGCAAATACAATAATTGCAGGTCTTGAGGGTATACTCGAAGATATCAATAACGGTAAATTGCAGTTTGATATGACTGCGGAAGATATACATATGTTTGTTGAGCAAGAGCTTACAAACCGTATAGGTGACGTGGGCAAAAAATTGCACACCGCTCGTAGCCGTAACGACCAAGTAGCGCTTGATATCAGAATGTATTTGCGTGACGAAATTGACGAGATTTCCGCTCTCTTAAGGGGACTTGTTGAGGTTCTTTGTGACAAGGCAGAAGAACACAAGGCAAGCATTATGTCGGGCTACACCCATTTGCAACGCGCCCAACCCATAACCTTTGGTCATCATCTCATGGCATACGCTATGATGTTGCTCCGTGATATTGACCGTCTTAATGATTGCAAAAAGCGTATGAATATGTCACCTATCGGTTGTTGCGCATTAGCGGGCACTACCTACAACACTGACCGTCGTTTTGAGGCAGAAAAACTCCAGTTTGACGGTATTTGTATGAACTCGCTTGACGGCGTATCTGACCGTGATTTTTGCGTAGAACTTATGTCGGCAATATCGCTTATTATGGTGCATCTTTCTCGTTTTTCTGAAGAGATTATTTTGTGGTCAAGCTGGGAATTTAAGTTTATTGAACTTTCAAGTAACTACACAACCGGTTCATCAATTATGCCGCAAAAACGTAATCCTGATATGGCAGAGTTAGTGCGTGGTAAAACGGGTAGGGTATATGGTGACCTTTTAGGTTTACTTACCACACTTAAAGGTTTGCCACTTGCTTATAACAAAGATATGCAAGAGGACAAGGAAGGCGTGTTTGACGCATGCGATACCGTAAAAATGTGCCTTAAGGTATTTACTCCTATGATTGCTACAATGAGCGTTCTCACCGAAAATATGAAAAAAGCGGCAGGCGAGGGCTTTATAAACGCTACCGACCTTGCTGACTACCTTGTAAAAAAAGGCATGCCTTTCCGTACCGCTTACAAGATTTCGGGAAAGTTGGTAGCTCTTTGTATGCAAAAAAAGACTGTGCTTGAAGACCTACAACTTGAAGAATACAAGCAATTTAGCGAACTCTTTGATGAGGAACTTTACGATGCTGTAAACCTTGAAAATTGTGTAAAACGTCGTATTTCAGAAGGCGGCACGTCAATCGAGTCGGTTGAAAAGCAGATTGAGTTTGTAAAAGAACAGATTAAATAAAATAAATCCCACTCGTTGAGTGGGATTTTAAATTTATTTATCTAAATATTTTTTTATTGCGTTAAATGATTCATCGCTTATGTGGTGCTCGATTTTGCAGGCATCATCGACTGCGACATCTTGGCTAACGCCAAGTTTTATTAAAAATTCAGTTAGCACGGTATGGCGCTGATACATTTTTTCGGCAACGTCTACGCCTGCGTCGGTAAGTGTAAGATAACCGTCTTCGTCCATCACAACAAATCCGCCTTTTTTAAGCAAACTCATAGCGCGGCTTACACTTGGCTT
>JAFYQN010000208.1 GCA_017559885.1 Clostridia bacterium | reverse complement strand
TTGGCGCTAACTGCTCTTTAGGTCCAAAACAGTTGCGTACAGTCGCTTTGGAACTGCTACAAAATGCATCTATTCCCGTTATACTAAAGCCCAATGCAGGACTGCCAAAATCGGTTGACGGAAAAACCGTTTTTGATATTACTATCGACGAGTTTGCCAATGAACTTACCGAAATCGTTAATATGGGAGTTCGTGTTGTTGGCGGTTGTTGTGGTACCACACCCGAATATATAAAAGCGCTTACCGATAAAACCTGTAATTTTAAACCGCAACCGATAACTTGCAAAAATTTAACGGTTGTATCATCATACACCCACGCGATAACGTTTGGCGACTCCCCTATTCTTATTGGCGAACGAATAAATCCCACGGGTAAAAAGCGTTTTAAACAAGCGCTCATTGAAAACGAGATTGACTACATACTTTCGGAAGGTGTAAATCAGCAAGAAAAAGGCGTTCACGTGCTTGACGTTAACGTAGGAATTCCCGATATTGACGAAGTTTCTATGCTTAAAAACGTTATATGTGAACTGCAGTCCATAATCGATTTACCACTACAAATAGATACTTCAAATATTACGGCTATGGAAACCGCCCTTCGCCATTATAACGGCAAGGCAATGATTAACTCGGTAAACGGCAAGCAAGAGAGTATGCGCTCTATATTCCCTCTTGTAAAAAAATATGGCGGTGTCGTGGTAGCGCTCACACTTGACGAAGACGGAATACCCACTACTGCCGAAAAAAGAGTAGAAATTGCCAAGAAAATACTTGCTACCGCAAGTGAATATGGCATAGATAAAAATGACATAATTTTCGACACCCTTGCTATGACCATTAGCGCCGATACGTCAGCCGCACTTGCGACACTTGACGCATTAAACACCATAAAATCTGAGCTTGCTTGTCACACGTCACTTGGCGTTTCAAACGTTTCTTTTGGACTTCCTAATCGTGACGCTATAAACAGTACCTTTTTTGCTATGGCGCTATCTCGTGGGCTTTCGGCGGCGATTATGAACCCCTATTCCGCCGATATGATGAAAAGTTATTATACCTTTAACGCCCTTTCAGGTCTTGACCAAAACTGTAGCGAATATATTGCCCACGCGGATGAATTTGCATCTACGATTCAAGCCGCAACAAGTGTAAAAAGCGAATTAAACTGTTCAAGCGAATTGCAACACGCCATTATAAAAGGTTTTAAAGACAAAGCAGCTGACATAACAAGTCAGTTACTTAAAACCAATAAACCACTTGATATTGTAAACGGTGATATTATTCCTGCACTTAATACCGTAGGTGTTGGTTTTGAAAATAAAACTGTGTATCTACCCCAACTGCTTATGAGCGCCGAAGCGGCAAAAAGCGCATTTGAGGTTATAAAATCGTGTGTTTCTACCGAGAGTGCAAAGCAAAGTGACCAAACTATTGTTATTGCAACAGTTCACGGCGACATACACGACATTGGTAAAAACATAGTAAAATTACTACTCCAAAACTATGGTTTTAACGTGGTTGACCTTGGTAAAGACGTGCACCCCCAAACTGTTGTAGAAAAGGTTGTTGAACTAAACGCAAAAATTGTGGGTCTTAGCGCGTTAATGACCACCACCGTACCTGCTATGCAAGATACCATTGCTTTACTGAAAGTAAAAGCTCCCTCTTGCAAAACAATAGTAGGCGGTGCAGTGCTAACACAAGACTATGCCGATAAAATCGGTGCCGACAAGTACGCGCGTGACGCTATGGAAGCGGTGCGATACGCAGAAGAAATTTTTAAAGCATAAATAAAAGGACTATGATAAAATCATAGTCCTTTTACTTATTTATTTCCTATAATGTACTCTTCTAAAATCTCGCTTGCCACCCTAACACATCGCACACAAGGGCGCTCGTGGTAATACTTTTCGGTGCGTGCTTCGGGCACTCCACCCTTTTCTTTTGTTTTTAAAATTTCTCGGCAGATAATTGACCCGTTTATCTCGGCAAATTTATCGCACAACTCACGTGTTTGTTCATAGTGTTGCATCTTAATTTCACCTGTTTCGGGTGTTTCATAACCGTAAAGATAACCAAAAACCATAAGCATACCGCTTACGGCGCCGCACACCTCACGTTGACGACCAATGCCGCCGCCAAACGGCGCCGCCATTTTAAGCGCGGTCGCATCGTCAAAGCCAATATCATTGGCAAAAGCGCCAAACACTGCTTGAGCGCAATTATATCCATCAGTAAATAGTTTTACTGCCTTTTCACTGTTTTTCATTTTATCACAACCTTTGCAACACAATTATTATAACATAATACGACAAAAAAACAAATATTTATTAAATAAATTGACAATTTTTTCATTTAAAATATTGTTATTTACATACTGTTGTGTTATAATCCCTTTATGAATAAACTGTTAATATTGTATTCGGTTTGAGTATAGTTGCGGAGTATATTCATAAAATTACTCAAAATAAAGGTGAGGTAAAAATGAAAATCAATGTAAAACAGATTATGGCTATCATTTTAGCCATAGCAATCCTTGCAAGTTTATCTGCTTGTGGTAAAAAGGATTTAAACAACAATGAAATCAACGGCACTTTTAATGAATTCCTTGTTGCAGAAAAAATCGGCACCGTTAATCGTGACGATTTCACAACAAATGAGGGCGGTCTTACCTACCAAGGCGAAAACGGCCTTTATGGCATCATGTCTTATGAAGGTCTACGCGACACCGGCGCTATCTATGCTAAGGTTACTTCTGTAGACAAATACTTCCTCGTTCGTAAAACTCTTCCCTCTTCTGGTAATGACCTTGCAGGCGTAAACTCTGCTGCTCTTGTTGACAATAGAGGTAACACCATCGTTCCTACAGGTTATGCAACTTTCGATGTAATTAACGAAAGATATGTTGTTGCCTATAGTGTAACTGAACGTACATATTTACAAGATGACGCTATGGTTAGCTATAGCACAGATACAAACTTGTGCTTCTCTTCCACACTTACCGGCGATGACACATGCTGGTATTTAGCAAATTGGTGTGTTTATGATATCAAAACCGGAACTCCTGTTGTTGGCGCTTCTGGTTCTAACGATACCCTTGTTTCAGCACGAGGCGAGTATATTTCATTTACCAATGCTGAAGATAATAGAATATGCATCAATTCAAAAGGCGAATCCCTCCCCGAAGGCGCATATTTATTTGACGATGGTTCATACAAAATCGAAAGCAAACTCGGTGAAGTATATGCAACCGACGGAACAAAATTGTTTAGCTACGATTTAACCGGTTATGAACCTTACTATATTTATGGCGATTATTACGTTGCAACTAAATATCAAGATGGCGAAAGCACAAGCGCTATTATGAACAAAAAAGGTGAAATTCTTTCCGAAGGTTATACCGATATTCCTACCATATATGGTGAAATCGTACACAGCGACGATAAGATTTATAACCTTAACGGTGATATTGTAATTGAAGGTACCTATACCTCTGTTGATGATGACCGCGTTTTTGGTAACAACTGGATGTTGCACAACAATAGTTACTATACCCTAATTGATAAAGATGGTAATGTATTCTATAATGGCGGCGGTAATAAAACTCATGTTTGGGAAAGTGATTTTGTTGCTTCCACTGAAAAAGATGATGATCGTTATTACTTCTCACACAAGGATCAAGATTATACCATTAAGGGTTATCACTTTGCTCCTTGGATTGTAGAAGTACCTAACGCTAACTCTATGTACGACCTTGTTGATACTATGACAGGTGAAACTTTATTGGCAGGTTATAAAGATTACAGCAGCATTTCATACAACTCATTTGCGTATTATGTATATGCAAAATACAACGGCGGTGCGGACGTATATCTTATAGTTTCCGGTTCTCAACTTTCAGAAGTAACTGAAAAGAAATCAAGACTTTACGATGACCTTATTTCAGCTTTTGCAGCAGAAGGCATTACAGTATCTGTAAACAAAGAAACTGGCGAAATCGCGCTTGACTCATCTGTATTGTTTGGCGGCGACTCCGCAGAACTTACCGCAGACGGTAAAACATTCCTTAACAAGTTCATCAAAGCATATACAACCGTTGTTTATTCAGAAGAGTATACAGGATTTATCTCTAAAACAATGGTAGAAGGTCACACTGCTCCTGTAGCAGGTAGCACCTATGCCAGCGGTTACGACCTTTCAGTAGAAAGAGCTACAAACGTTAAGAACTACTGTCTATCAGGCGAAACAGGTATAGATGTTACACCTATAGCAAACACACTTGAAGCAGTTGGTTACTCTAACAGTCAACCTATATATGATTCTAACGGTGATGTTAACATGGCAGCCTCACGCCGCGTATCATTTAGATTTATGGTAAACATTGAATTCTAATCGGTTTCAAAAAACAAGACGCGTTCTACACGAACGCGTCTTGTTTTTTTATAATCTTAAAATTTTATTATATAAATAGCATCAACTTATGATTATCGTCACAAATTCCTAATATAATTTGTTTTGCGTTTTTATAACCTTGACACTTAAGTTCTGTATTTAACCAATTTATATCAAGTCCCATACGCTTTAGGTTTTCGTGTAGTATTCTTCCGTCCATTATAAGCTCGGTGTTTATACTCTCGGGTGGCGGTACAATGTTTAAATCATTTGGGTTTACGGGTCGTTTTGTCG
>JAFYQN010000207.1 GCA_017559885.1 Clostridia bacterium | reverse complement strand
TGGTACAAAATTAAACAATACTACGTAGGGGTTAAAAGCCTTGCCGATTTAGTTAGCGAAGGCGTTACCATAAGCGAGGCGCAAATACCCTTTTCAACCGTGTTGCGAGAGGGTTCGCAAGGAATAGGTGTGCGTACGATTCAATACTATCTTAACATACTTGCGTATTTTAACCCCAATTTATTGTCTTTGCCGCTTGACGGTGTTTATGGTAGCAGCACCACCGCCGCGGTACGACAGTTTCAACAATATTACGGACTACCTGTTACGGGTGTGGTAAACACTGCAACTTGGAACGTGCTTAATCGCATATATTCCGAAACGGTAGAGTTCTTGCCACAGGGGTATTCGGGCGAGTCGGCAAAACTTTATCCCGGTTATTTTTTAACCGAGGGTATGAGTGGTGAAAACGTTCGCGATTTGCAGACCTATCTTGCGCTTATTGGCAAAAACTATGACGCCATACCCGAAATTCCCGTAACGGGATATTTTGGACCTCAAACTCGCGAAGCGGTAATCGCATTTCAAAACGCTTTTGGTATTACGCCAAACGGCGCGGTGGGCGCGGTTACTTGGAACACCATTGCAAAACAGTACGATTTTTTAATTGGAAACAACTCATAAAGTTATATTTTTGGCAAAAGATAATACAAAAAGATTTTTGGAGTGAGTTGTTTGTCGGGCGGCGTAAATGATTACATTGAAACGCGTTTAAGCGGAAACGTTGATTGGGATATTTCCCTATTTAAATCAATTTTTTGCCGAGATGCCGTTTTGCGAATTCGTGAAATTTTTATAGGCGGCAGATCAAAGTGTTATCTTATCTATATGGACGGTATGGTAAATTCCGCCGCTCAAGGCGAAACGGTGGTAGAAGCGTTAATAGAAAGCATTTTGCCCGACGGGTTTTTACCAAGCAACGACTATATTGCAAAAAATATTTTGTTTGCGAACGAGGTTGGCGAAACCGAAAATTTTCCCGATATGTTGCGCGCCATACTTTACGGAGATACGGTGCTGATTTCGCAGGGGAACAAAACCGCCCTTACCATAAACACAAAGGGCTGGCGCACCAGAGGAATAAAAGAACCCGACTCGGAACGTGTGTTACAAGGTCCGCGCGAGGGCTTTGACGAGGCCGCAATGTTTAACCTTGCTATGATTCGCCGCAAACTGCTTACTCCCGACCTTTGCATCGAACTTATGCGTATAGGTCGTCGTAGTGACACACCTGTTTTTATATGTTATCTTGGTTCGCTTGTAGACCAAAATATGCTTAAAGAACTAAAACGACGACTTAAAAAGATTGATATTGACGGCATACTTGACAGCAACTATATTGCCGAAAACATACGCGATTGCCGTTATAGCTTGTTAAAAACCACTGGTAGCACCGAGCGCCCCGACATAGTAGCGGCACGTTTGCTTGAGGGGCGTATTGCGCTTGTGGTAGACGGCACACCCGTTGTTCTCACGCTGCCGTATTTGTTTTGTGAAAATTTTCAATCGGACGAAGATTATTATATAAACTTTATTTTGGCATCGCTTTCAAGACTTTTGCGTTGGCTTTGCTTTTTTATAACGGTAAGTGTTCCGGGTGTTTTTGTGGCGCTTGTCACACATCACATAGGGATCTTGCCCACCCATTTTGCGCTTACGGTGTCACGACTTCGCTCGGGAGTGCCGATAGCAAGCGCCGCCGAGTGTGTTGCGCTTATTTTTGCCTTTGAAATTTTAAAAGAGGCAGGACTTCGTATGCCGCAAAATCTTGGTCACGCGCTGAGTGTTGTGGGCGGTCTTGTTGTCGGACAAGCCGCAGTCGAAGCAGGTATTATAAGCGCGCCAATACTAATAGCGGTAGCATTTAGCGCCATTGCAGGACTTATGGTGCCTCGTCTTACGGGAGCGGCTTTTTATTTGCGACTTTTAATTGTGTTCTGTTGCGCTTGCTTTGGCATTTGGGGGTACTTGGCGGTGGCAAGCGTACTTGTAATACGTATTTTTTGTATAAAATCTTTTGGCGTAGATTATACCCAAAGTTTTGCCGCTCCCCGTTTTAACACCCTTAAAGACACTTTTATTCGCGCGCCGTGGAACTTTATGAAAACGCGCCCGTTGTTTAACAAAAACAAGATAAGAAAGGGTAACTAATGTTGAAAAGGTTTGTTTTAATATGCATTGCGCTCTCTTTTCTCACTCTTTGCGGTTGTAACGGATACCGCGAAATAGAAAGAGGTTATCTTGTTTCGGCGGTTGGGTTTAAACAAAACAAAAACGAGGTAACTATTGCTGTAAACGCGATGTCCCCAGGCGGTATAAACGACAACGACACGCAAAGCGTAACGCTTTACGCTAACGGCAAAACACTTTTTGACGCTTATAACGCGCTAAAATCACAACTTGTTAATCCGTTGTATTTTGACCATTTGGGCGCCGTAGTTATAGAGGATTCGGCAGTTTCTTTACTGGCGGAGATTATTGATTTTTGCAAAGATTTACCCGAAGTTAGTCTTGGACTATACGTTGTCTTAACCCCCGACTTGCAGTCGCTTTTCGAATCGGAATCACCAAGCGATATGTTAGGGTACGACATAATGGGTCTTATTGAAAATTACGGCAAACAAAACGGTGTTGGCGTCGACAACCAACTTTACAAACTGCAAAAAATTTTATCGTCGGGCGGTAAAATTTCTTTGCCTACAGTAAATGTTACCCACAAAAAACTTGTTTTATCGGAGGGGCTGAAATGACAAATTACAAACCGCATATTTTCTCTCTTTTTGCTTTGTTTGTGTGCGGTAATGCGATTGTAACGCTTCCGTTTTTTGATACAAAAAGACCGTTTCTTAACCTGTTTATAACCGCAATAGTATCGATTTTGTTTGTTATATTTAGTGTGAAAATTATAAATTTTTTGCAAAAAAACAAAATTTCTTTCTTTATAGCAAAGCTTGTTATATGCTTGCTTGCGATTTTAGGTGCTATCACAAC
>JAFYQN010000206.1 GCA_017559885.1 Clostridia bacterium | reverse complement strand
CTCTTCTCAGTGGCGTAGGCCGTGAAGAAGTTGAACGTGGTCAGGTTCTCTGCAAACCAGGTTCAATCAACCCACACACCAAGTTCCATGTTCAAGTTTACGTTTTGAACAAAGAAGAAGGCGGTCGTCATACTCCTTTCTTCAACAACTATCGTCCACAGTTCTACTTCAGAACAACTGACGTTACCGGTGTTGTAGCTCTTCCTGCAGGCACAGAAATGTGCATGCCTGGTGATAACGTAGAGATGGATGTTGAACTCATCACTCCTATCGCTATCGAAGAAGGTCTCCGCTTCGCTATCCGTGAAGGCGGCCGTACCGTTGGTTCAGGCGTTGTTACAAAGGTTAACGAATAATTTAATCTTTAACGTTTAAATTTAAAGTCCAAGGTGTAAAAACCTTGGGCTTTTCTTTTGTTTTTCCACCGATTTTTTTATTTTTGTACAAATTTATCAGTTTTTCGATATTAAATTAAACAAATAAAATACTTTTTTATTTGAAATAGCACAAAATTTACAATTTTTATGTGCAAAATATATATATATTTTATTGACAAAGTGCATAAATTACTGTATAATATAATCACATTTATATGCAATTGTGGGTAATTGTGCCCAATGCATAAAATGTAACGTTAAAATGGTTTGTTTTTTAAAAAAGTTGGCGTAACTTTTTTATTAATCAGATTGTTTTCTAATTATAAAATTTTTAAAAAAGAAAGGATGAATGTTATGAGCAAGAAAATTGTAAGATATTTGTCAATATTACTGGCGGTATCTGTTTTATTTTCAGGAATTTCCTTGCAAATAACCACTGCTTTTGCAGACAACGTGGCAGAAGAAGAGACTCCAACTACTGAGACCGCACCTGTTGTAAGCGCAAGTTCGGATTTACAGGATTACGTTGAGTACACCAAAGGTCACGGCATTACTAACAAGGCAACCTCAAAGGTTCAGGTTCCTGTTACTGCATTTGCAGCAGACGGTGCTGATGCTACCGTTGACAACACTACACTTATTTGGAATTCAGGCGAGGGAAGCGTTACTTTAACGTTTGACGTACCCGAAACCGCGCTTTACAACCTACAATTTGTATGGGAACCAAAGGATAGCGGCGTTGATATTGAAATGGGTGTTATGATTGACGGCAAGTATCAGTTTGACGGTTCTGATGAAATCGTCCTTTCACGTCTTTGGAAGAATGTTGATACCGACCCTAAAACTCCCGATACTGAAGAACCACGTACCGATGGTCAAGGTAATGAGTACGCACAAGAGCAAGAAGAAATCGATGGTCCAATAACTACAATTGTACGCGACTACGAAGGCGCTGTTATTGATCCGTTTGAATTTGCCCTTACTGCAGGCACTCATACTATTACTTTGACTAAACCGGAACAGTCAATTATGATTGAAAGCATCACATTTATTGAACCCGAAAACGTTAAGAGCTATAAAGATGTTTCTGCTTCATACGACGTTAAGGATTTAGATGCTGACATCATTACAATTCAGGGTGAAAACGCTAACGTTAAATCTTCTAACTCAATGATCCCTAAGTCAAACAACAGTGATGCCGGTATGACTTCACACGATGGTAAGGCAAACGACTACTTCTTGACCAAGATTAACTACATAGGTGGTACATCATGGCAAAGTACAGGTAGTACAATCGCTTGGAATTTCCACGTGGACAAAGCAGGTTATTACTCAATAAATATGCGTTATAAGCAGAGTGAACTTGTTAACGGCAACAGTTATCGTTGGCTTAAGATAGATGGTGAAACACCTTTTGAAGAGGCCAAGACACTTTCTTTCCCATACGCTACAGGTTGGAAATATTATAACTTTGGCGCTGACAAAAACACACCATACTACATTTATCTTGAAGAAGGCGACCATACAATCTCGATGGAAGTTACAGTTGCTGAAATGTCTGAATACTTCTACGAGCTTTCAAAACTTGTTGATATACTCGGTGACGAATATATCAAGATAGTTATGATTACAAGTGAATCGCCTGACCTTAACCGTGACTACGACCTTGACCAACAGATCCCAGGATTCCTTGACACACTTAAGGATGCAAGCGATCGTCTTGGTAAATTGTCAGAGAGTATGACAAGCGGTACAGGTAAAGCATCACAAGCGGTTGCTTCAATCGACAATATGAAACGTGTAGTTGACAATATGTACAAGAGCTACTTCATTGCTCAACAGTACGTATCAGAATACTACAGCAACTACACTTCACTTAGTTCATGGCTTTACGACATGATTGAAATGCCACTTGCTATCGACGAAATTCAGATAGTACCTGCAGGCCAAAAGTACGAAAATAAAAACGCCAATATTTTCGAAAGCATTGCCTATGGCACAGTTAGACTTATTTCATCCTTTACCAGTGATTATTCGCTTACAAACGAAGATGGCAGCGATGCTAACACCATTCGCCTTTGGGTAAACTGGGGTCAAGATCAAGCAGCTGCTCTTAACTCACTTATACAAGACTCATTTACACCTAATGAGAAATACTGGTACGATAGCGACGGCGACGGCGTTAAAGAACCAATTAACGTTCAGGTTGAAATAGTTAACGCTTCGCTTATAAACGGTATTCTCGCGGGTAACTATCCTGATATGTCACTTCAAATGGCGCGTACCGAACCTGTAAACTTGGGTATACGTGGCGCTTTGGAACCACTTAACGATAAACCCGGTTTTGAAGAGACAATAGCTCAGTTCCAAAACGGTTCAGACCTTACCACAGGCGCGGTTGCTCCTTATACATACGCAGGTAAAACCTACGCATTGCCCGATACACAAAACTTTATGCTTATGTTCTACCGTACCGACGTACTTGAAGAACTTGGTCTTATTGAAGAATTGGGCGATCCTAATCCCGATCCTGAAAATCCTGACTACACAGGTTGGACATGGGATGATTACCTTTATGCCGCTACCATTATTCAGCGTAACAATATGAACGTTTACGTTCCATTTACTCAGATTACAACATCTACAACAGTTAATGCTGGTATTGGTAACCTACACCTTTATCCAACACTTATGTGGCAGCACGACCTTTCAATTTATAATGAGCAAGGTACTGCTACCGATATTAAATCTATCGAAGCGCTTAACGTATTTGAGCAGTGGACTGACTTCTATCTTGAACACGACTTCCTTAAAGAAGCAGACTTCTACAACCGTTTGCGCGTTGGTGTAATGCCACTTGGTATTGCTCCTTACTCTACTTATATGACACTTTATTCTACCGCTCCTGAAATTCGCGGCAGATGGAGTATAGCAATGGTTCCCGGTACTGAAGTTGAAGGCGAATACGACGCTAACGGCAACCAAAAGATTAACCGTAAGGTTG
>JAFYQN010000029.1 GCA_017559885.1 Clostridia bacterium | reverse complement strand
TTTCCTCTAATATGAATTTTGTAATGCACGGTGACGATTATGTGATTGAATCAACCCATAACCACCATAACTATAACATAAATCCCATATTTAGTCAATAATTGCAAACCGAGCACTGCAAATACAGTGCTCGGTTATTTAATAAATAACTGGTTGAATTTGTTTGCCCTCAAGGGCTTTTTCAATCGTTTGCGGTATCTTTTCAAAGTCGCATATAAGCGAGTTGTTTTTACCTACAGGGTCATCCTGACCGTAGGGGACAAAGTAGATGTTTTTGGTGTTGTGTAGTAGTCCTATGTTTTTTGCCGTAGCACCCAAAGCATCGTTTGTGGCAATGCCCAATATTACGGGTTTGTTGTTTCTCAGGTGCGCCTTTACTGCCATTGTTACCGATGTGTCGGTGATGCCAAGTGCAATTTTTGAAATGGTGTTGCCTGTGCAGGGCGCTACTACTATTACGTCTAACAAATTTTTAGGGCCGATAGGCTCAGCATCTGGTACTGTGTGGATGATTTTTTTGCCGCAAAGGTCTTCTACAGCCGCGTTAAACTCATCGCTTTTGGCAAAGCGAGTGCTTGTGGTATATGTTATTTCAGACATAATAGGCGTTATATCTATATCGTTTTTTGCAAGTTCTTTGAGCGTTTCTAGCGATTTATTTATAGTGCAAAAAGAGCCGCAAAAAGCGTATCCTAATTTTATATTTTGCATACCCATTCTCCTATCAGGTAATTTACAGTTTGCGCTATTATTTCTCCGGCTGTAATCGGTGCAATTTTACCGGGAATGCCGGGTAGTTTTTCGGCGCGTATGTTGTTTTGTTTTACAAGGTCAAAGTCTAGACATCCCTTGCTTGAAAGATCGTATAAATAACAGTTTTTTAAAACGTCGGTTTGTTCAAAAAGCTTTACGTCTATGGTGTTAAAAATAATGTCAAATTCACGTGCTTTTTGCGCTACGTCACGCGTGGAAATATGCTTTATTCCGAGCGCGTCCAGATAGGCAAAATCACGTTGTTTTCTTGCCGATACCGTAAGGTCGCACTTGAAGGCGAGTAGTCTATCTATCAAAACCTTGGCAACGCGACCGCAACCTGTGACCAACACTCGCGATTTCCAAAGGCAAAACGGCGTATCGCAAATTGCCTTTGCTATAGCGCCCTCGGCGGTAGGTACCGCGTTAAGCAGACAAAATGAGTCAAGTTTTAAGTAGTCGATTGAGTTTTGTTTTTGTGTATCATAACCGCAACTTAAAATTAAAGCGTCGTGTTTTGCCTCGTTTAAAATGTCAAGCGGTATAATCTTATTTGTTTGTGGGCAAAAGATATTTTGCTTGTCACGCGTAGTCGGCACGGGTAGCAGTACCACGTCGGCATTTTTTATATTGCCAATATCGTTTTCAAATAGACCTAACGTATCTACCGTATAACCTTTAATTTCAAGTTCTTTTTTTGCAACACACATTCGGCGGTCGCCGCCTATAATCAATATGTTCATAAAACTCACACTACCATAAAAAATTTAAGCGCCATAAATGTAATTCAATACATTTTATGGCACTTTAGGGCGTTTAGTTACATATTAAATTTAAAAGTTTTTCACGTTTGTTTAAAGTGGGGTCGTTTATTACGGCATTTAGTAAAAATTCCAACTTTTCGCCAACCTGTTTTCCGTTAAAACCAAGTGAAATAATATCTTCTCCCGAAATGTCAAGGTCGCTTATTTTATACGGCTCGTTATTTTTTATTATATCGTCAAGCAACGCTATATGTTCGTCAATATTGACGTTTAATATATCTTGGTAATACTGTAAAGCGTCTTTTAATATATCAATATCGGCATGGTACAACGCTTTTTTTACGGCAACCTTGTCATTGTTTACAGGGTGAGATACAAGACCGCTCATTGTAATGCAATAATTTTTAATCGCGTTACTGCATTTTAAATTGTCAAGCGTTTTTTGTAAATTACAACTTGTAGAATAAAGCAACGCAAAAGTGCGTAAATTATCTTGGTTTGGTAGATTTTTTATTTTTGTTAAATTACCGTCGCTAATAAAATAATCTTCAAGACAGTTTGTATAAAGCAGGGGAGAAAGACACTCTACATTGTTACCCAAAGCGGCTTTTTGCAGTTCGGTAAAAATACGCTCGGCGCTTATGTTGCTTAGCAGTGGCGCGCATTTTATTGCCGCGTTAAATGTTTCTTTTTCTATATTAAATTTAAGTGTTGCGGCAAAACGAAATAGTCGTAGTATTCGCAAAGCGTCTTCGGTAAAACGCGTTTTGGGGTTGCCAACTGCTTTTAATATTTGTGCTTTAATATCTTCTTGACCACCGTAAAGGTCGATTAAACCTTCTATATGGTTATAGCACATAGCGTTTACGGTAAAATCGCGGCGAGATAGGTCATCTGCTACGTCACGCACAAAGTTAACGCTTTCAGGATGGCGGCTATCGTTATATCCGCCCTCGGTTCTAAAGGTGGTAACCTCAATAGGCGTACCGTCAATAATTACAGTTATAGTGCCGTGTTTTATACCTGTTGCTACCGTTTTATCAAAAAGCGACTGTGTTTCCTCGGGTGTAGCAGACGTGGTTATGTCGTAATCGTGAGGCGTTTTACCGCACAACAAATCACGCACGCAACCGCCTACTATGTATGCGTTGTTTCCGTTAGCTATTAGCGTATCAATAACATATTCAATTTTTTGTGGTAAATTGAATTTCATATAATTAACCTTTCTAAAAATAGGGGTTTATTTTTTATGTAATAAATAGTATAATATATATAATTATGATTTCAAGACTAATTTATGAGGTGTTTTTATGAAAAAACAACTTAATTCCGATAAGTGCTTTTTAGACGCGCGCCATATTCATATGATTGGCATTGGTGGTAGTGGTATGTGCCCCATAGCC
>JAFYQN010000205.1 GCA_017559885.1 Clostridia bacterium | reverse complement strand
TCTTCAACAGCATATTCGGTTTCAAGAATCTTCAAACCACTATTTGCAGCAACGAAAGATTTTGCAGGTTCATTATCGATGATAACGCAATCAACCTTACCATTTTTAAGTGCTTCAACAGCAAGAGCGCCGTTATCATAACGAATAACTGCATCTTCGCCAAAATCTCCAGAAGCATAAATATCACCAGTAGTGGTAGTTTGCACACCAATTTTAATGCCGTCTTCTGAGCCGCACGCTGCAAAGCAAAGAACCATGCAAAGTGCAAGTGCAAGCGCAAAAATTTTCTTTAAGTTTTTCATTTTTGATTACCTCGTTTCAAAAAAATAATTACAATTATATGTAATTTATGATATGGGGATTTTAACATATTATATTATTGTTGTCAAGCAAATTTGCATAAAAACGTCGTTTTTTATATCGTTGGATAGAAAATATGCAAAAAAGTGATGCATATTTTTGTTCAAAAGACAAAAATATGCATTTTTCTTATCAGTAAAAACTATGAAGTTCGAATTTTTGTTTTTCTTTTATAAGTTTAAGAACACTTTTTATGTTTTTGTACGTGATGTCGCGCTCGGGTGAGTTATCTATATTTTCGTTTATGGTCAGTTGTCCTACATAAATTGATATTTTGTCTAAAAAATCGTGATTTACAAATAGTGACATTTTTTCTTTTTGTTCTTCCCAAGTGGTTTCAATTTGGTGGGGAGAGATGCTTTTGTTATAGTAGTTTTCAACGCTTGTAAGTGTTTGGTCACAAATATCGTTTACGTATATATGACTAAAAACACATACTGATACTGTTAATACCAATATTATCACGGCAGGTATTAAACGCTTCATATTAATTAGCACCACCTTTTTCAATGATTGTGTGATTTCCGTTGCGGTCAAGGGTCATTAGAAAAATTTGTTTAACGCCGTATTTTTTATGCTTTATAATTTTAAAAAGTTTTTGACGTGATACCTGTAATGCTTTAAGTGATTCGTCAACGATTTTTCCGTCGCTTATAACAGGCAAGGGGAGAGCATCGTCAGGTAGTTTTAATTCTATATCACTTATAGTTACTGTTTGAGCGTCTTTTTTAAGTAGTACACTTAAGTTTCCATTAACCTCTAAAACGGCAAAAGCAACGTCGGATATTTTAAACACGTCTTTACTACGAAGTAACTCAATAAGGTCAACCACAGTCATGCGTACGTCGCGCATAGCTTTCTGGTCTATGATACCGTTTTTAATTATAACTACCGATTTGCCGTTTAATATTTTTCGCACAAAAAAACTTTTTAACGTGAGTATCGAAATAATTATTTCAAGAAAAACTAAAACAAAAATTGCCGCAATACCAATAATTACAGGTTGGTCGCTATCTTGTAGCGGTATGGCGGCGATTTCTGAAATGAGCAAGGTTACGACAAGTTCGTTAGGTTGCATATCGCCAATTTGTCGTTTGCCCATAAGCCGTATTGCTATTGTTACCGTTGCGTATAAAACAATTGTACGAATTACTGTAGAAATCATAAAATCACCAAAGTTATTATTTACAATTTTTCTTGCATTATAATGGCAAAGATGTTATAATCATCATTGGATTATTATGTTATAAAGGAGAGGGTATGCCGTGAGTAGTGTTGCTACTAACAAAAGGTCCTTTTTTTCTGATTTTAAACGTTTTATGCCACTGTTAAAAAACTTGGTTGCTAAAGATTTTAAAATCAAGTATAGACGTTCAATTTTGGGTGTTGCGTGGAGTGTGCTAAACCCATTGTTTACAATGTTGGTACTTACTATCGTTTTTAAGGTGATATTGAGAGTTAAGGTAGGTCCAGGTGTTGATTTTGCAACCTATTATATAGTAGGCGCTTCGCTATGGAACTTCTTTTCAGAAGCGACATCTACTTCTCTTAGCTCTATTTTGACTTCAGGCGCGCTTATTAGAAAAGTGTATATTCCAAAATATATTTTCCCACTTGAAAAATGCGTATTTGCGCTTGTGAACTTTTCGTTTAGTTTGGTAGCAGTACTTGCGGTTATGTTAATACGCGGTGTTTATCCTACTTGGGCTACCCTTCTTTTCCCAATACCTGTAATATACTGCTTTATTTTTGCTTGTGGTTTGAGTTTGTTCTTAAGCGCGGTTACGGTTTATTTCCGCGACGTACAACATCTATACGGCGTATTACTTACGATGTGGATATATCTTACTCCAATTCTTTATTCTACTGAAACCTTAGAACAACTTGCACCAAGTATGCAATTTGTAAAATACATTTTATATTTGAATCCTATGACTCATTATATAAATTATTTCCGTGCCGTTGTTATGTACGGTGTGTATGGGGATCTTCCTAGCATTGAGATAAATGTAGTTTGTATTGCAATGTCACTTGCAATGCTTGGTTTTGGTGCTTTAGTATTTAAAAAGGCAGAGGGCAAATTTATTCTTCATTTATAATATGATTACCATATAGTTTTGGGAGTGTGTTCAATTGATTAACAATGAAAATGCTGTAGAACTTCGCGATATAGAAATGCACTTTAATATGAGCAGCGAAAAGTTACAAAGCTTAAAAGAGTATTTTTTAAAGTTTATGAAACGTCAACTTCACTTTGAAAATTTTGTAGCGGTTGATAAGGTTTCCTTTGATATAAAAAAAGGTGACGTGTTTGGTATTGTGGGTCTTAATGGTTGCGGTAAGTCTACAACCCTTAAGATAATTTCAGGCATTTTAAAACCAACCAAGGGCAGTGTTGAAACACAGGGTGTTATTGCGCCGCTTATAGAACTTGGTGCTGGTTTTGATATGGAGCTTACTGCTCGCGAAAATATATATCTAAACGGTTCTGTTTTGGGCTATTCTAAAAAGTTTATGGACGAAAAATTTGACGATATTGTTGAATTTTCTGAAATGCGTGACTTTTTAGACGTACCTATGAAAAACTACTCGTCAGGTATGGTGGCGCGTATTGGTTTTGCGATTGCAACAGTAACAACCCCCGATATTTTGATTGTTGACGAAATCTTGGCAGTAGGCGACTTCTTGTTCCAACAAAAATGTGAAGAGCGTATCAATAAAATGATGCAGGACGATACAACTGTTATTATTGTATCGCACTCAATCGAGCAAATCGAACGACTTTGTAAGCATTGCGTATGGCTCGAAAAGGGCAAGGTAAAAATGATTGGCGAAACTGCAGAGGTTTGCAACGCCTATAAAAACACAAAACGCGAGTAAAACAGGAGAAAAAATTATGTCGGATTATTCTCACGAAATCGAAGCGTTAAAAAGCGAATTAAGCGCTTTGCGAGAAGAAAATAAAAGACTTGAAAACAAGGTAAATGAAGTTACAAAACTTTATCGCGATACGCTTGCGCATGCCAACGGCATAACTGCAATGCCTGAAATGTTGGGCAGACGTAAAATTGTTAAGGCATTTATTAAGTTATTTGTTCCTAATTTTGTTTTAAATTTTGGTCGCAAAGTACTTGGTAAATTGCGTCAAAAAAAGACTTCGTCAAGTTATGATGCTTGGATAAAAAATAGTGCCGAACACGTTAAAGAGTGTAAAAAACTTGACTACGAACCGCTTATAAGTATTTTAGTTCCGCTTTACAATACCGACAAGGCATTGCTTTGCGAGATGATTGAATCTTGTCTTAATCAAAGTTATAAAAACATTGAACTTTGTCTTGCTGACGCAAGCGACGATAAACATGGTTATGTTTTTGATACTGCAAAACAATACGCCGACAAGGATAGTAGAGTTAAACTTGAAAAATTAAAGGAAAATCTTGGCATTTCGGGCAATACAAATAAGTGCCGCCAACTTGCAAACGGCGAATATATAACCTTGCTTGACCATGATGATTTGCTTATAGAGCACGCTATTTACTCGATGGCAAAGGCAATAAATGAGCAAAAAGCCGACGTTATTTACAGTGATGAAGACCACGTGCGAAACGGCAAACGTATTACTCCGTTTTTTAAACCCGATTTTAACCGTGATTTGCTTTATTCGCAAATGTATATTTGTCATTTGCTTTGTTTTAAAGCTGAACTCTTTGATAAGGTTGGCGGTCTTGACGATAAATTTAGTGGCAGTCAAGATTATGACCTTATGTTAAAACTTACCGAACAAACCGATAACATATATCATATTCAGGATATTTTATATTCATGGCGAGAGGTTGAAACCTCAACTTCGGTAAATCCTGGTTCTAAACCTTACGCTCACGACGCCGGCAAGGGCGCGCTTGACGCTCATCTTAAGCGTCGATATGGCGATATAGCTCACGCCGAAGACAGTGACTACCTTTTTGTTTTTGACGCGAGATTTGATACGCTAAAAAATAATCCGTTGGTATCAATTATTATACCAACCAAAGACCATACCGATCTTTTGGAAGCGTGTGTAAACAGCATACTTGAAAAATCAAGTTACACAAATTACGAAATAATCATACTTGACAACAATTCTGAACAAGCCGAAAGTTTTGCAGCTTTTGAACGTTTGCAAGCAAAAGATGCAAGAGTTAAAGTTATTGATGCGTTTTTTGAATTTAACTGGTCAAAACTTAATAACTATGGTATAAAAAACAGTAACGGTGAGGTGTATATATTCCTTAATAACGATACTGAAATTATTACACCCGACTGGATTGAGCGCTTGGCAGAAAACGCTTTGCGTGAAGACGTTGGTGTGGTTGGCGGATTGTTGTTGTTTGACGATAACACCATTCAACACGCCGGTGTTGTTATAGGTATGGGCGGTTGGGCAGACCACGTGTATGCCGGTATGAACCAAATACATGCGGCAGATAAGTTTGTATCGCCTATGGTAAACCGTAACGTTTTGGCGGTAACCGGCGCTTGTATGGCGATTGCCAAAAAGACTATCGATAAAATAGGTATGTTTGATGA
>JAFYQN010000204.1 GCA_017559885.1 Clostridia bacterium | reverse complement strand
TTTACAACGTGAGGAGTACGGTTACTGACCCAAAAACGATTTTGAATGGTCGGTTGCAAATTACAAAATTCGCGATAGGCGTTTAGCAAAGGGCGAAGTTATATATTCAACCGTTGATTTTACTCTAACAAATCCAAACGGTTCTCATACCTTTACTATTAACCAGTTTTTGCATACCAATGGCAAAAAGTATCCTACTATTCTTCACATCGCAGGTAGATATCCAGGTAACTTTGTTCCTGAAGAAGAAATTGTTGAAGAAGGTTATAATTTAATCATTTATAACTTCACAGATATTACAAGTGATGATGGGGATTTTACTACAGGCATTGCGCCGCTTATTTTTCCAAACGGTCGCCAAAACGATACCGATTGCGGCAAAATTGGTCTATGGGCATTCGCTAATATGCGTGTGCTTGACTATATACTAACTTTGGATTGCGTTGACGAAAAAAACATCGCCATAGTTGGTCAATCTCGTCTTGGCAAAACATCGCTCGTTACAGGAATGTTAGATGAAAGATTTACTTTTACCCTTTCTAACAACGCAGGTTGCAGTGGCGATACATTGTCACGCGGAAATTCAGGACTTCCCGATGCTGACGGTAATTTTGCCGTAGAAAAAGAATTTCGTGGCGAAACAGTCGGCAGAATTACAAGCGTATTCCCCTATTGGTTTTGTAAAAACTATCTAAAATATGCCGACCAAAATTACGGAACCGACTTTGACCAACATTTTTTAGTGGCAAGTATTGCTCCGCGCAACGTTTGTGTTACGTCGGCTGAACTTGACTACTGGGCAGACCAAAAAGGCGAACAAATTTGTTGCCTTGCGGCAAGTGAAGCTTGGGAAAAATTAGGTCTTGTAGGCCTCCAAAATTGTGACCACTATCTAAAACCCAATGAAAAACTACTTGAGGGTAACGTAGGTTACAGTATGACGCCTACCACCCACTTTTTATCACGTCACGCATGGCATAACTATATGGAATTTATGCGTATTCACAGACATAACTGATTTTATCAGTAAATATAATATGTCAAAATTTTATGAACTGCACCACATTGGGCAGTATCGGAGGTAATTTTATGACAAAAAGAAACAATAAACAAACAACCATTCGAATTACGTTGCTTGCAATGTTCACTGCTATTATTGCGGCAATGACATTCACACCTTATATTGGCTATATTACCATACCCAGTATGTTAAGCATTACAACCATTCATATTATTGTTGTTATTGCGGCGATCGTTATGAATAATTTTATAGACGGCGCAATAATCGGCGCAGTATGGGGTATTACTTGCTTATTGTACGCTATGTATAACGGCACTGCTGATGCAGCAATATTCTTGGATCCGAAAATTTCGATTGTACCAAGAATTTTAGTAGGTGTACTAATCGTTGCTTTTTATAGACTTTCTCTTTTAGCGTCAAAGAATAAGATTTTAAACGCAACATTTAAAACTATTGTTATGCTTACTTTTGGGTTATTTGCTGCAGTTTTAGCACATAACATTTCCAATTTAATTGTTGTTGCAATTATCGTTGGAGTGTTAGTCGTAGCATTTTGCTCTTATTTATTCTTTGTTTATGGTAAAAAAAGCGAAACAATGCCTTACTTCTTCGCGGCGCTTGGTGGAACTTTTTCAAACACCATATTGGTGCTAACCGCCATTAACCTCTTTGCTTCGCAAGGTTTAATCAACTTAACTGGTACAATAAAGAGTATTTATAGCGTGGTTATTGCGTTAAATGGTTCTATAGAAATTGTTGCTGCAGTTATAATTGCAGTTCCTTGTGCATTTGCTGTAACAAAAGCAATTAAAAAAATTAATAAATAATCATCTTTACACCGTCAATTCTTTCGATTGGCGGTTTTTTAGTGCAAAATTACTATTTTTTTGTTTAATATCATTAAATTTGTTAAAAATTTAATTAATTTTGCAAAATTTGTAAAAAAAGTCTTTATTTTTTATTTTTTTTTTGGTATAATCTATTGGATACCATAGATGTATGGTTAAACTAAGTAAAAATGGATTATAAATCCACAAATTATTAGGAGGTTGATTCGTAATGAGTCACAAGTATGTTTACCTTTTTAGCGAAGGCGACGCATCAATGCGTGAGCTCCTCGGCGGTAAAGGTGCTAACCTTGCAGAAATGACCAAAATCGGTCTTCCTGTTCCACAGGGTTTCACAGTTTCTACCGAAGCTTGCACACAGTACTACGAAGATGGCAGAAAGATTAACGATGAAATCCAAGCGCAAATTATGGAATACATCGTTAAAATGGAAGGTGTTACCGGTAAGAAATTCGGTGACAAAGAAAATCCACTTCTCGTTTCTGTTCGTTCAGGCGCACGCGCTTCTATGCCCGGTATGATGGATACCATTCTTAACCTTGGTCTTAATGAAGACGTTGTTGAAACAATGGCTGCAAAGAGTGGTAACGCTCGTTGGGCTTATGACTGCTACAGAAGATTTATTCAAATGTATTCTGACGTAGTTATGGAAGTTGGTAAGAAATATTTCGAAGAACTTATCGACAAAATGAAAGAAGAAAAAGGCGTAACTCTTGACGTAGAGCTTACTGCTGACGATCTTAAAACACTTGCAAATCAGTTTAAAGCTGAATACAAATCAAAGATTGGTAAAGACTTCCCTACCGATCCTAAAGAACAGCTTATGGGCGCTATTGAGGCAGTTTTCCGTTCATGGGACAACCCACGTGCAAACGTTTACCGTCGTGACAACGATATTCCATATTCTTGGGGTACCGCTGTTAACGTACAGATGATGGCGTTTGGTAACATGGGTGACAACTGTGGTACAGGTGTTGCATTTACACGTGACCCAGCTACAGGTGAACCTGGTCTTATG
>JAFYQN010000203.1 GCA_017559885.1 Clostridia bacterium | reverse complement strand
TGGTAAATTACCACAACGTAAGATTGTAACAACTGCTGCGGCAGGTTACTCATCATACGGTAACCAAATTGGTCTTGCTACCGGTATTGTTGATGAAATTTATCACCCAGGTTATGCCGCAAAACGTATGGAAATAGGTGCAGTTATTGCTGCGGCTCCTGCTGAAAATGTTCGTCGTGAAGTACCGGCTCCGGGTGATATTGTTATTCTCTTGGGCGGTAGCACTGGTCGTGACGGCGTAGGCGGTGCAACCGGTTCTTCCAAAGCACACAATGCTCAATCGGTTGAAACATGTGGTGCCGAAGTTCAAAAGGGTAATGCTCCTGAAGAACGCAAACTCCAACGTCTATTCCGTAACAAAGAAGCAACTCAAATGATCAAGCGTTGTAATGACTTTGGCGCAGGCGGTGTTTCTGTTGCTATTGGCGAACTTGCTGACGGTCTTGAAATTAACCTTAACGCTGTTCCAAAGAAATACGAAGGTCTTGACGGTACTGAAATTGCAATCAGTGAGTCACAAGAGCGTATGGCAGTTGTTGTTGAACCGCATAACGTTGACGCGTTTTTGATGCTTGCCGCTACCGAAAATCTTCAGGCATGTCCTGTGGCAGAGGTTAAGGCAGAACCACGTCTTGTTATGAACTGGAATGGTCAAAAAATAGTTGATATCAGTCGTGAATTCTTAAATTCAAACGGCGCTGATAAACATATTGTAATTACTCCCGAAGCGCCTAAAGCGTTTGGCGGTCCTGTTGACGGCGGTTTTGCCGAAAACTATAAAAAGATTGCTGATGACCTTAATATGTGCTCAAAACGTGGTCTTTCAGAGCGTTTTGACTCTACGATCGGCGCAGGTACAGTTCTTATGCCATTTGGTGGTAAGAATCAGTTAACTCCTATTCAAGCAATGGTACAAAAGATTTCGGTAGAAAAGAAACATACCGATGATTGTTCGCTTATGTCTTGGGGTTATAATCCATTTATTACCGAACAAAGCCCATATCACGGCGCTTATTTAGCGGTTGTTGAATCGGTTGCAAAACTTATTGCAACAGGCGCAAAATTCGAAGATGTTTATCTAACATTCCAAGAGTACTTTGAAAAACCCGGTACTGACGGTAAGCGTTGGGGTAAACCTCTTGCCGCTTTGCTTGGCGCATTTAAAGCGCAAAAAGAATTAGGTATCGGCTCAATCGGCGGTAAAGACTCAATGAGCGGTTCGTTTGAGGATTTAGACGTTCCACCAACACTTGTGTCTTTTGCAGTTACTACCGAAAAGATAAAAGATATTGTATCTCCTGAATTTAAATCAGCAGGCAATAAACTTTATTTGTTTAGTCCTATTTACGATGAAGATACAAATCTTCCTAATACAAAATCTCTTATCAACACATTTAATCTTGTTACCGAACTTATGCGTTCGGGTAAGGTTGTTTCGGCTTACACACCCGGTATTGGCGGTATAGCAGAAGCCGTTATGAAGATGTGCTTTGGTAACGGTCTTGGCTTTAAGTATGAGGATTATTTAAGCGTTGCCAAGATATTTGATTATTCTTACGGTTCATTCTTACTTGAAACTACCGAGGATATCGATGAAGGCATCTTAATTGGTACCGTTACTGATGATAACAAGATTACACTTGGTAGTGAAACTGTTGATATTTGCGAACTTCTTGGTATTTATGAAGATAAGTTAGAATCGGTTTATAGTTGCAATATTGCTGACGAAAAAACTCCAATGCAAAACTTTGAGTTTAAAGCAAGCGAATATCCAACACCTGCAATTAAGGTAGCAAAACCAAAGGTTCTTATTCCTGCATTCCCAGGTACTAACTGTGAATTTGACAGTGCAAAGGCAATGCGTGATGCAGGCGCCGACCCTGAAATTATAGTTATCAAAAACCTAACCGCATCAGGTATTCAAGCAAGCGTTGAAGAGTTTGCAACAAAACTTAAAGATGCTCAAATGATATTTGTTCCTGGTGGCTTCTCAGGCGGCGATGAACCTGACGGTAGTGGTAAGTTTATTACTGCATTTTTCCGTAATGCCGCTATTAAAGAGGGTGTTACAGACCTACTTGATAACCGTGACGGTTTAATGTGCGGTATTTGTAATGGTTTCCAAGCACTTATTAAATTGGGTCTTGTACCATATGGTAAAATCATAGACACCGATGAAAATTGTCCAACCCTTACATTTAACACAATAGCTCGTCACCAATCACGTATTGTTCGCACACGTGTCGCATCTAATAAATCACCTTGGTTGTCACTTACTAATGTAGGCGATGTTTACAATGTTCCGATTTCACATGGTGAAGGTCGATTCCTTGCGAGTGAAGAACTTATTAAACAACTTGCCGAAAATGGTCAAATTGCAACACAGTACGTTGACCTTAACGGTAATGCGACAAGTGACGTACACTTTAACCCCAATAACTCTATGTATGCGATTGAAGGTATAACTTCACCTGATGGTCGTGTATTTGGTAAAATGGGTCATAGTGAACGTATAGGCGAAGGCCTTTACAAAAACGTTCTTGGCGAATACGATATTCGTATGTTTGAGGCAGCAGTTAAGTACTTTAAATGATTTTATCGGAGTTGAGTAAAATGGCTTATTTATCTGATATTGAGATTGCACAACAGTGTAAAATGCAACCCATAACCGAAATTGCAAAAAAAGCAAAAGTAGATGAAAAATATATTGAACAGTACGGCAACTACAAAGCAAAGGTTGATTTATCTTTGCTTAATGAAACCGAGCGTAAAGACGGTAAATTAGTGCTCGTAACAGCTATAACACCAACACCCGCAGGCGAGGGCAAGACCACCACTACAATTGGTCTTGCCGATGGTCTTGCGCGCATTGGCAAGGATGTAACCGTTGCGCTTCGCGAACCATCTTTGGGTCCTGTATTTGGCGTTAAGGGTGGAGCTGCTGGCGGCGGATATGCTCAGGTTGTACCTATGGAAGATATAAACCTTCACTTCACAGGCGATTTCCACGCCATCGGCGCTGCAAATAATCTTCTTGCCGCAATGCTTGACAACCATATTCAACAAGGTAATGCTTTAGGTATTGACGTTCGTAAAATTACCTGGAAGCGTTGCGTTGATATGAATGACCGTCAACTTCGTTTTGTAGTAGACGGTATGGGTGGTAAGGCAAATGGTGTACCGCGTGAAGATGGATTTGACATAACAGTTGCAAGTGAGATTATGGCGGTGTTCTGCTTGGCGTCTTCTATAACCGACCTTAAAGAGCGTCTTTCACGTATAATTGTTGGTTATACCTATGATGACAAACCCATAACAGCAGGCGATTTAAAGGCAGTTGGCGCTATGACAGCGCTTCTTAAGGACGCTATAAAACCAAACCTTGTTCAAACACTTGAGGGTACTCCTGCATTTGTTCACGGTGGACCTTTTGCAAATATTGCTCACGGTTGCAACTCTGTTATGGCAACTAAACTTGCTCTTAAAATGGGTGACTACGCTATTACCGAGGCAGGTTTTGGCGCTGATTTGGGCGCTGAAAAGTTCCTTGATATTAAGTGTCGTATGGCAGGTTTAACACCTGATGCGGTTGTAGTAGTTGCTACAGTTCGCGCTCTTAAAATGCATGGCGGTCTTGATAAAAAGCAACTCGACACCGAGGATTTGGTGGCACTTGAAAAGGGGATACCAAATCTTTTACGTCACGTTTCAAATATTAAAAACGTTTACAAACTTCCTTGTGTTGTAGCCGTTAACCGTTTCCCAACCGATACCGATGCTGAAATTGATTTCATTATCGCTAAATGTAAAGAACTTGGTGTAAATACAGTTCTTTCTACCGTTTGGGCAGAAGGTGGCAAGGGCGGCGAGGACCTCGCTCGTGAGGTTGTACGTCTTTGTGAAGAAGAGAAAGGCGACTTTACCTTCTCTTATGAACTTGACGTCACAATCGAAGAAAAGATTGAAGCAATTGTTAAAAATGTTTACGGTGGCGACGGGATTGCCATACTTCCTAATGTAAAAAAGCAAATTGCTCAACTTACCGAACTCGGTTTTGATAAACTTCCTATTTGTGTTGCAAAAACACAGTATAGTTTTTCTGACGACCCAACAAAACTTGGCGCGCCCGATAACTTTACCGTTACAATTAAAAACGTAAAAGTATCTGCTGGTGCTGGATTTATTGTTGTTCTTACAGGCGATATACTTACTATGCCGGGACTTCCAAAATTTCCTGCGGCGGAGCGTATCGATGTTGACGAAAACGGTGTAATTAGTGGCTTATTCTAAAAAATATTTATTTTACACCCATTACAAAAACTGTAATGGGTGTTTTACGAGGTGTTTTATATGGAAAATAAAATTAATGCATTTAATAAATTTGGTGTTATGATTGACTGTTCACGCAACGCTGTAATGACAGTTGAACAACTCAAAAAATTTATTACGGTAATTTCTAAAATGGGTTATAATCAGGTTCAACTTTATATGGAAGATACATACGAAGTAAACGATGAAAAGTTTTTTGGTTATCTTCGTGGTAAATATACAAAACCAGAATTAAAAGAACTCGATGATTTTGCATATAGTTTAGGCGTTGAATTGGTGCCTAATATTCAAACTTTAGCGCATATGGCGGCATTTTTGAAATGGCGCCACAATATAAAAGATATAGACGATATTTTGCTTGTTGATGACGATAGAGTATATGATTTAATTGATAGAATGTTTGCCTCTCTTCGTGAGTGCTTTAGAACTAATTTATTACATATAGGTATGGACGAAGCCCATAATCTTGGTCGTGGAAGGTATTTAGATGCTCATGGTTTAAAAGATCGCTTTGATATATTGCTTTCTCACTTAAATCGTGTTTGTCAAATTGCTGATAAGTACGATTTTGAACCAATGATGTGGAGTGATATGTTTTATCGTTTGGCAAGTGGCGGTAATTATTATGCCGTGGGTTCAAAGTTTGATAGTTCAATTAGTGAAAAAATACCCGAAAAATTAACCTTGGTTTATTG
>JAFYQN010000202.1 GCA_017559885.1 Clostridia bacterium | reverse complement strand
TTCATCTTCCATTTCCTCTTTACCTGTTGTAAAGATATCGCCATTTATAGCGTTGATTTCGTGCTTTTTCATAGGACCGAAATCAAACTTAGTAATAGCAAGAAATACCATCATTACAATCGTCAAAATTGCATAGAAGTTATATGGAATAGCATTTACAAAAAGCGACATACCGCTTGCCGCGCCTGCGCCTCTTGCAAAACCTGCAACCGCAGCCGCCCAAGACGAAATGGGAGCGATAATACAAATAGGAGCTGCAGTAGCGTCGATAAGGTATGAAAGTGTAGCGCGTGATACGTTGTGCTTATCGGCAACAGGACGCATTACAGAACCAACCGTCAAGCAGTTGAAATAGTCATCAATAAAGATTAAAACGCCTAAAAGAATTGTAGCAAGTTGTGCGCCAACGCGTGACTTAATATGTTTTGTTGTCCAACGACCAAAGGCGCGTGAACCACCTGCTTTGTTCATCATAGCAACCAAAGCGCCTAAAAGTACCAAGAATATGATAATACCTATATTGTACGAATCGGCAATACTTGCAACAAAACCGTCTTGTAAGGTGTGAACCATAGTACCTTCAAAACTAAAGTTTGAATAAATAAGACCGCCAAAAAGAATACCTACAAATAGTGAAGAATAAACTTCTTTCGTAATAAGAGCAAGAATAATAGCTACTACAGGTGGTACAAGAGACCACAAAGTACCATAGTTTTTAACATCAACACGCGTAGTTTTTAATGCAGTATCTATATTGGTTTTTGAGTTGGAGTCATGTTGTAAATTTTGACCGTAACTATCAAGATAAGCAACTGCTGAACCTACCTCTACGGCCTCGCCTTCATAAATATCAATTCGGTCTTCGGTGGTAGTAACATCGTAATAAAACGTTTCTATTATACCATCCTCATCCGGAACATCAACAGCAAAGATTACGCTTTTTGCTTCAGTATCTTTATCTGTTGTAGCGCCAAGTACAGTTGCTGTACCAAAATACACCAAAACTGCACAAAGTACAGAAACTACAAAAAGTTTAAGCCATTTGTTTTTTAACAAAGATTTATGCATAAAAATTTTCCTTTCAAAAATATTAAAAATAAAAACACGGTAACGCAGAGTTACCGTGTAAGTTTACAAATACAAGATAGCACTCCACAAAATGTGACAGTATATTACATATTTTGCAATATACCAACTTGCGACGAAACGGATATTTCGTTACAGTTTCGGCGACTTCCCCTTTTGTGTTGCGGTTTATCCGAACCAAAATGCACACTACTAATGGTTGTCGCGCCTCTATCAATATTTAAGATATATGGTATGTTAACACATAATTAATATTTTGTCAACAATTATTCGCCAATGCAAGATTTACAGGGTGAATACCCCAATTTTTCAAGTTCTTCTTTTGATTTAGATGTTTCTTCTTTATTTTTGGGTTTTGTATCTTTAATAGATGCGCAATCGGGTAAATGAAATTTTTTGGTGTTTTTATTAATAATATAGGTTGTTTCCTTTGTTGGACTATCATTATTTGTTTGTTCTTCGTTTTCCGATTTGCTTTTACCCGTAGCATAATCAATTATAATACCCGGTTGAGCATTATAAGCGTAAAAGTTAAAACATATTGCCTCGCCACCGTCCTCTACCGAATACCCTTCCATCAAGACACCTGATGCCAAAAGATTTTTGCCCTCAAAAATCGGGGTCACGCGATACATCACATGGTTGCCTGTTTCCTTTACGTAATCGGCAATCAAATTCTCAAACGGCAACATACCATCAACATTAAGATAACGAGTGCCTGTTATTAGATTTTTTTCATTTGCGTTTTCGCCGGCAAGCTGAAAACCAATTAGATGACAACGGTTGTATAGATATTTTCCATCTACGTTGTCATATTTTACAGTATGCCAACCGGTTGGTTTAATCATACCGATTTCTTCACGCTCTTCGGTAGGCATTATCTCGGTACCGATGCAAGCCTTTGCATATCCACAACGACCTAGACTATCAAGCGGCGAATAGTACTCATACGCCTCGGTGGTAATCTCCGATTCGGTGAAATATGGTTTGTTATTATTGATTATTACAAATGGCTCGTCGCTAAACTCGGGCACGTCCTCAAGCGAGTCTACCCAAGTGTCGGTAACGCCGATTATTAGCGCATTTTGTCCGCTTACGTCATTTGTAAACCAAACACCACAACCAGATAAAAAGATAACTAACGCAAGAAGCAAGGATAATATTTTAAATTTATTTCTCATTATTAAATCACCAAAATGATTATATCACACAATAGGATAGATAGCAAACGCTATCTATCCTATTGTTTAATTATAACCCTCAAACTTTGTATCTATTATTTCAAATTGTGATGTTTCATTATTGTATTTTAAAATTGTTTTTACATAACCCAAACCATCAGAATGACCAATTAATGAAACATATTGTCTACACGAAATTTCATATATACCGTCATTATCAATATCAACAGGTATAAACTCATAAAATGAATCAACATTTATTTCGCAATTTGTTGGTTCACCGTTTTCATCATACCACCAAAATTTATAATATTCATCATCGCCACGTTTATCTACAAACATTTCACTATATCCAGTGTTAATATTGTTAATAATAAACTTTCTATCTTTTAAAATTTCTATAGAATAACCAGTATCATATTTAAAAT
>JAFYQN010000201.1 GCA_017559885.1 Clostridia bacterium | reverse complement strand
CTAGTATTGTTGCCGCATTTTTTACGTTGTCATCCCCGATTCTTCTATGCATTAGTTGCGCGCTATCACGTTTTCTAAAAACTGATATTGCCGCCGCAAATAAAACCGCTATTGTGGTAATCTTCATACCGCCCGCAGTAGACCCCGGCGCGCCGCCTATAAGCATTAGTATAGAAACAACCGCGTTACCCGTTTCCGAAAGTTCTAACGCGTCAACCGTGTTAAAACCTGCGGTTCGTGGGGTTACAGCCTGAAAAACAGACACCAAAACTCTCTTGCCGAAAGTTAAATTCTCAAATTCGAAAAAGAAGAAATACAAAGCAGGAACTATAACCAAGATGGCCGTTACCAAAAATATAACCTTTGTTTGCATACGATAACGTCTAATATGAAATTTATGCTCTTTAATATCATCCCAAGTCAAAAAACCTATGCCACCAATCAAAATAAGCAACATAACAGTTATGTTTATCAAAGGATTATATACATAGCTTGTAAGAGAGGAAAACTTTGCGCTCTCCCCCATCAAATCAAAACCGGCATTACAAAACGCAGATATACTGTGAAAAAGTGACATCCACACACCTTTTATAAAGCCATACTCCTTGCAAAATACAAATGAAAAAGCAACAGCTCCTAGCAATTCAATAATAGCGCTAGTTATTATTATAAAACGCGACAAATTAAGTATTCCGCCTAGCTTATGCGCAGAAATTGACTCTTGCATTGTGCTACGCTGCATAATATTTACCTTTTTACCGGAAAGAAGGGCAAACAGAATCGACATCGTTATAATGCCCATACCGCCTATTTGTATCATAATAAGTATAACAATTTGTCCAAAGAGCGACCAATGCGTAGCCGTATCTTGCACAACTAAACCCGTAACGCAACTACTAGAAGTAGCTGTGAATAGGCAGTCCAAAAAAGGAGTAAAAGTTCCGTCCTTTGATGATATGGGCAACATCAGTAATAAAGTGCCCAAAATTATCATAGAAGCAAAACCTAAAATTATAGTCCTTGAAGAAGAAAAGATTTTTTGTTTTGGCATTTTACGTCACCTTATATTATTTTTTCTTTATCCAAGTATATGGTGATAAGAAGATTATAATTGGGAATATTTCAAGTCTTCCCAAAAGCATAGCAAATGATAAAACAATTTTTGAAAAATCAGTGTATGCGCTGTAATTAGACGTTGGTCCTACCGCCTCAAAACCGGGACCAATGTTATTAAAGCATGCCACTACGGCAGAAAAGTTGCTTTCAAAACCGAAGTTTTCAAAAGATATTAGCAAAAACGCGCCAAGGAAACAAATCATATATATAACAAAATAAGTTGTTACACTGTTCATTGTAGCATCCTCGAGTGGTTTGCCTTCAAAATGAATTTTGCTAACTGAACGTGGATGAAGCATTTTTCTTATTTCTTTAAGCACTGCCTTAAACAAAATTACCACACGAGAAATCTTCAATCCACCCGCAGTAGAACCTGCGCACGCGCCCGTGATCATAAGCAAAAACAATATTGCTTTGCAAGCGCCTGGCCACTGATTAAAATCGGCAGTGGCATATCCCGTAGTTGAAATAATAGATGCAACCTGGAAAACAGAGTTACGAATTGCTTCAGACACACCTTTAGACATTGATACAATATTAACAGTGATTGCTGTTATACTTACAAATACGATGGAAATATAACACCATAGTTCGCTACTCTTTAGAGCAGTTCTTACCCTTCTCATGAGCAACAAATAATACACGTTAAAGTTTATACCAAAAATCAGCATAAATATAGCAATAACCCATTGAGAATATGGCGAATACGATGCAATGCTATCGCCCTTTATACCAAAACCACCAGTACCTGCCGTACCAAAGGCATGAACAATACTCTCAAACCAGTTCATATCACCCAAGCGCAACAACACTATTTCCAACACCGTAAGAATAATGTAAATCATATACAAAATCTTTGCCGTATCCTTAACGCGTGGTACAAGCTTACCAACAATGGGTCCCGGCATTTCAGCGCGCATAATGTGGATTGAGCGATCGGTAAAATTAGGTAGTAGCGCCATAACAAACACAAGCACACCCATACCACCTATCCAGTGGGTAAAGCTACGCCAAAAGAGAGCAGATTGACTTAGCGCTTCGACGTTTGTCAAAACAGACGCGCCCGTAGTCGTAAAACCACTTACCGTTTCGAAAATAGCATTAACGTAATTTGGTATATCACCCGATATTACAAACGGAACCGCGCCCACAAGCGCCATACCAATCCAAGCGAGCGCCGTTATGGCAAAGCCGTCTTTTGCATATATAACCTTATTTTTTGTTTTGGTAATAAGTGAAATAATTACGCCTAAAACTAACGAACCAAGCGCAGTAATTGCAAACGCAAAAATTTGTTTTGTCTCGCCGTAAATAATTGCAACAATAGCAGGAACAAGTAACAGCAAAGCCGTTATTTGAAGCAATCTGCCAATTGTTCTAAATACCATTCTTTTATTCATAAAACTACCTCAAGATATCGGAAAGGTCGTCCATCTTTTCATCGCATGATTTTGCTATTACAACAATTTTATCGCCTGCAATAATTTCATCGTCACCGGTAGGCACAAACGCTTTGCGTTTGCGTATAATACCTGCTATAAGAACGTCATTTTTAAGTTGCATATTTTTAAGTGGTATATGTTGTCCTTTAAAATCTGTTTGAACGTTAAATTCAAGCGCTTCTACGGCGCCGTCCATTAACTTATACATAGTT
>JAFYQN010000200.1 GCA_017559885.1 Clostridia bacterium | reverse complement strand
GTTCTTGAGGTTGCAATGCGTACTGCGGCAAATATGGGCAAAAAGTATATTGGTACCGAGCATATACTAATAGGAATTTTAAGTGAAAAAGATAATTTTGCCATAAGATTTTTAAAAGAACTTGGCAGCGATTTGCCGTCAATTACACAGGACACGCTTGAATTTTCGGGCGCGAATATGCAAGATATTTCAAATATAAATAATAAAAGTATAAACAACAAGCAATCCAAAAACGTTAAACTGGAAACGATAGAAAAATTTGGTAGAGATTTAACGGTCGAAGCCCAAAAAGGCAAGATTGACCCTGTTATAGGTCGCGAGACCGAAGTCGAGCGAATAATTCAAATTTTGTGCCGTCGCACCAAAAATAACCCATGTTTAATTGGTGAACCGGGGGTTGGTAAAACCGCTATAATCGAGGGTCTTGTAGAGCGTATAGTTGATGGAAACGTACCCGAAATATTGCTTGATAAAAAAATTTTTACACTTGACCTTAATAGCATGGTTGCTGGTACAAAATATCGCGGCGATTTTGAAGAGCGTATTAAATCGGTGGTTGACGAGGTTAAAAATTCAGATAATATTATCTTGTTTATAGATGAAATACACACCATTATCGGCGCAGGTTCTGCCGAGGGTTCTACCGATGCGGCAAATATTTTAAAACCGTCGTTAGCGCGAGGAGATTTTCAGTTAATTGGCGCTACCACAATTAGTGAGTACCGAAAAAATATTGAAAAAGATTCTGCGCTTGAACGTCGTTTTCAAACGGTAATGGTCGCTGAACCTTCACAAGATGACGCGATACAAATATTAAAGGGCTTAAAAGATAAGTATGAAGCGCATCACAAGGTTGTAATAACTGATGATGCTATTGAGGCGGCTGTTAGATTGTCGTCGCGGTATATAAATGACCGTTTTTTACCCGATAAGGCAATTGACCTTATTGACGAAGCGTCGTCGCGTGTGCGATTGTCGGCATGTCAACCTTCTGAAGAGTTAAAACAAACCGAACAACTTCTAATTGAAGCAAGCGCTGAAAAAGATGACGCCATAAACTCGCAAGAGTTTGAGCGCGCCGCCGCCTTGCGCGATAAAGAAAGGCATCTTAAACAAAAAATTGACAATATTAAGCATCAAAACATATCCCAAAAAACACATTATTTAGGCAAGGTAACCCAAGAAAAAATTGCCGAAATCGTATCGCTTTGGACGGGTGTTCCCGTAGCGCAATTAACCGAAGAAGAAAGCGAACGACTTTTAAAACTTGAGGCGGCGCTTCATAACCGTATTATTGGGCAACACGAGGCGGTAACCGCATTATCAAAAGCCATAAGACGCAGTAGGGTAGGATTAAAAGACCCCAAAAGACCAATAGGTTCTTTTGTGTTTTTAGGTCCTACGGGCGTGGGTAAAACCGAACTTTGCAAAGCGCTCGCCGAGGCGATGTTTGGTAGCGAAAATATGCTTATTCGTATTGATATGTCCGAGTATATGGAAAAACATACCGTATCGCGCCTTATTGGTCCTCCGCCCGGTTACGTCGGTTTTGAGGAGGGCGGTCAACTTACCGAAAAGGTAAGACGAAATCCGTATTCGGTGGTGTTGTTTGACGAGATTGAAAAGGCGCATCCTGATGTTTTTAATCTTCTTTTACAAATTTTAGAAGATGGTATTTTAACCGATTCACAAGGTGTTAAGGTAGATTTTAAAAACACGGTTATAATAATGACTTCAAACGTCGGCGCACGACTTATTACCGATAAAAAGATTGCCGTTGGTTTTGGTGACGAACAATCAAAAAGTAATGATATTAACGTTAAGTCGCAGGTTTTAGAAGAACTAAAAAAAACACTTCGTCCCGAGTTTTTAAACCGCATAGATGATACGATTGTTTTTAATAAACTAACTCAGGATGAAATAAAACAAATCGCCCAAAAAATGTTAAATAATCTTAAATTTCGATTAGAAAATTTAAATATTAAAATCGAGTTTACCGATAGCGTTTTAACAAAGCTTGCAAAAAGCGGCTTTGATGCAGTTTACGGCGCAAGACCACTACGCCGTGAAATTCAAAATCAAATAGAAGATAATTTAAGTGAAAAAATACTTGATGGAAGTGTGAAAAACGGCGACGAGGTTATTTGTGATTATAAAGATGATAATTTTACTTTCAATGTGAAATAGGAAAGACGAAGACAGAGAAAATCTGTCTTCGTCTTTTATTTGCCCTTGAAACGGCATAAACAGTGGGTTTCTACTGAGAGTAGAATTATAAAAATTTATAGTGGAGTTTGGAAATTGATTAATAGATAGTGTTTTTGTTAAAACTTGAATAAAATGGTGACATTGCGATTGGCAACGTAGCATTTAATTTTAAGGAGCAAATTATTTTATGCGTGATTACGTTATTTTTGTTGATTCGGCGTGTGATATTTCTGCCGATTTATTAAATGAATGGGGCGTTAAGTTTTGCAGTCTTAGTCTTGCGTTTAGCGATGACCCAAAGGAATATTTAGACCACGAAATACCTGCCAAAGAATTTTACGACCGTATGCGAGCAGGCGCATTGCCCAAGACCTCAGCCGCTAATATGGGTAAGTTTTACGATGCGTTTGACGAGATAGTAAAAACAGGTAAAGACATTTTATATATTGCGTTTTCATCAGGTCTTTCGGCTACTTGCAACTTTGCGCGTGAAGCGGCAGAAGAAGTTATGCAAGAAAACGAGGGCAGTAAAATTACCGTTGTAGATTCGCTTTGCGCGTCGGCAGGTTACGGTTTACTTTTATATCTTGCTGTAGAAAAGAAAAAATCAGGTATGGATATCGACCAACTCGCATCCTTTGTTGAAGATACAAAGATGAACGTTACACACTGGTTTACGGTTGACGACCTTAAATACTTAAAAGCAGGTGGACGCATTAGCGCTACAACAGCGCTTTTAGGCGGTATGCTTAACATTAAACCCGTTATGAAGGTTGACGAAAACGGTAAACTTATAAGCGTTGAAAAGGTTCGCGGACGTAAAGCGGCTCTTAAAACCATTGCCGATGTATATTGTGATACCGCAACCGACAAAAAAGACGGCGTTGTATTTATATCGCACGGCGATTGTCTTGACGACGCAAATGCCCTTGCCGATATGATAAAGCAAAACAGTGGCGCTAAAGTAGAACTAATTACAGGTATTGGTCCTGTAATCGGTTCACATTCGGGTCCCGGCACATTGGCGCTATTTTTCCTTGTAAACGAAAGATAATTCTAATGCACAATTAATTTACACAAAAGCCTCTACTTTTATAGTAGGGGCTTATTTATATCTTTACTTTTGTTATATAAAATGTTATATTTAATTTATAAAATGTGATTAGGAGCATGACCAAAATGAAAAAAATTCTTGATATTTGTTACAGTGAAGAAACCAAACAATGTTTAGACATTTATTTGCCCGAGTGTGAAGAATTTAAAACCTTTGTTTATTTTCACGGCGGTGGTATTCAGGCAGGGGACAAGAGCGATGTAAAGCTCTTTTGCGAGTATTTAGCAGGTCGCGGTATTGCGGCGGTTAGCGTTAACTACCGTATGTATCCCGATGCAAAGTACCCCGAATTTATCGAGGATGTTGCCGAGTCGGTGGCGTGGGTATTTAAAAACATAAATAACTACGGCAAATCAACAGGAATTTACGTTGGTGGTTCTTCGGCAGGCGGTTATATGTCACAGCTACTTTGCTTTAACAAGGACTACCTTGGCAAACATAATATAAACGTTATGGATATTGCCGCATTTGTTCACGATGCAGGTCAGCCAACAGCCCACTTTAACGTGCTTACCAAAAGTGGTATTGACGGCAGACGTGTAATTATCGATGAAACCGCGCCGCTTTATTACGTTGGTATTGACAAAGAATATCCACCAATGCTTATTATCGTGTCAGATAATGATATGGTAAACCGCTTTGAGCAAACTGAACTGCTTATTTCTACACTCAAGCACTTTGGTCACGGCGATAAGATTACATATAAATTAATGCACGGCAATCATTGCGCTTACGTAGAAGCCGACACCCAAGCCACAGAAAACGGTTTTGGTAAAACGGTAGCAGATTTTATAGAAAGCCATTGATTAATACGAGGTATTTTTATGGATAGTAACGTTGGTGAAAAAATTAAAAATTCGGCGATTATCTATAGATGGATTGGAATAGCATTTTTTATAATAACAGGTGTAATATTGCTATTTACGGGCGCTGTTTTTGTGGCGATAGTAGAAGTTTTTACCGGAATAGGCATTGTTATGCTTTCTTCGTTGGTTCTATACGGTTTTGGTCAACTAATAGAAAATACTCAAGTTTTAAGAGAACGTATTGAGGATGATAGCGATAATAAAAAAATGTTTGTTGAGCAACTTAAGGTTAAAAAAAGAAATGAAGTATCATCCGTGAACTCAAAATATGATAATGAAGTTACTGATGATATAGTTGCTAAAATGATCGAAGGCAAAATTGTTGAGTTGGAAAATCAGAAAAAAGCGGGTAAAATTACCATAGAAGAATTTGATGAATACTTAAAACAACTTAAATCTAAATAGTCTTTAAAAATAATAAAAAGGTAGGTGAAAGATATGTCCTTTAAACCTGAGGTTTTGGCGCCTGTGGGTTCTCCCGAATCTTTACAGGCGGCGGTACGCAGTGGCGCCGATGCCGTTTATATTGGCGCAAAGCAGTTTTCGGCTCGCCGAAATGCCGATAACTTTGACGATAACGATATTAAAGAAACCGTTCGCTACTGTCATATTCGTGGGGTAAAGGTATATCTTGCGCTTAATATAATGATAAAACAGTCGGAACTTGAGTCGGCATTTGACGTGGCACTTACGGCTTATAAATGCGGTGTTGACGCTATAATTATTTCCGATTTAGGTCTTGCGTCACTTATACACAAACATATACCCGATTTGCAGTTGCACGCGTCAACTCAAATGACCGTTCATTCACCGGCGTGCCTGTCTATGTTAAAAAAACTTGGTTTTTCTCGCGTGGTAGTATCGCGTGAAATGAGCAAACAAGAACTGCAAGAATTTTGTCTTGTAGCAAAAGAAAACGATATAGAAGTAGAGGTATTTGTTCACGGTGCTTTATGTATGAGCGTGTCGGGACAATGTTTGTTGTCATCAATTCTTGGCGCGCGTAGCGGTAACCGTGGTCTTTGCGCAGGTCCTTGTCGCTTACCTTTTAAGGCGCAAGGCGGCACGGGGTATGATTTAAGTCTTAAAGATTTATGCCTTTATGAATATATAAACGAACTAAAAGAAATGGGCATAGCATCGCTTAAAATCGAGGGTAGAATGAAACGCCCCGAGTACGTTTCAGCTGCAACTGCCGCTTGCAGACAGGCGGTAGATAACGGTTTTATAGACCCAAAACTTTTTAAAACGCTTCAAGACGTTTTTTCTCGTTCGGGTTTTACCGACGGGTATTATAACGGTAAATTAGGTCGTGAAATGTTTGGTATACGCACCAAAGATGACGTTATTGCGGCAGGGGATACATACTCTTATTTGCACGAACTTTATCGCGCCGAACGACAAAACATCGCAATAAAAATGAGCGCTGAAATTGCAACCGATAAACCAATGTCGCTAACGATTAGCGATGGTAAAAACATCGTTACCGTAACGGGTGACACACCACAAGCGGCAAAAAACAAAGCCGCCGAAAAGCAGGGCGTTATAGAAAGTCTAACAAAGCTTGGTAATACGCCATACTATTGTAGTAATATTGATTTAGCGCTTGATGACGGACTTTTTGTAGCGGCATCTGTGCTTAATGCACTTCGCCGTGATGCAATAGAGCAACTTGATAACCAAAGAGCAAAGATTGAAATTGCCGATTATTCTATACCGCAAATAGATTTAAACGGTAACTTAAACGGTAAAAAACAGTTTATTGCGCGATTTGCAACCGTGGGTCAAATACCACAAAACCTAAGTGGTATAGACACAATTATCCTGCCTTACGAGTGCGATATGCCAAATACCAGCGGCGTTAAGGTTGTTGCCGAACTGCCAAGATATATCGGTAATGAAATGATTGTTGAAAAACGGCTTAAAGTTTTAAAAGAGAAGGGAATAGATACCGTATTTTGCGGTAATCTTTCGGCGGTAGTCTTGGCTAAAAATTTGGG
>JAFYQN010000199.1 GCA_017559885.1 Clostridia bacterium | reverse complement strand
TATAATATTATCGAATTTTGACGACGATTGTTTTACGTAAGCATAGGTCGTTTTTATTTTTTTGAGGTGTGAATATGTTAAATTTAAAAAGCGTTACAACCAAAGAGGAAATTCCAATTTTCTTTTCGACTGATGATAACTATATTCCCTTTTTAGATGTCGCAATATCCTCGCTTATAGAAAACGCATCAAAGGACTATGAGTATAAACTAATGGTATTGCATACAGGTCTTAAGCAAGAGAACGTTAATTTGATTATGCAAAACAACCAGCCCGGATTTAACATTGAGTTTGTAGATATATCTTCAGACATCCAAAACATTAAAAACAAATTTAAGGATGTTTATCATTTTTCAATTGTTACTTATTATAGATTGTTTATTGCGTCACTGTTTCCGCAGTACGATAAAATTTTATATCTCGATTGCGACCTTGTTGTGCTTGGAGATATATCAAAACTTTATAATACCAATATTGGCGATAACATTTTAGCCGCCGCCCCTGAGGAATTTGTTCAAAACACAAAAGAATTCAGAGATTATGCAAAATTCGCCCTGGGCGTCGACCCCGACAAATACGTTAATGCGGGCGTATTAGTAATTAACCTTGCCGAATTTAGAAAAAATAAAATAGAGGATAAATTTATAAACCTTATTACCCAATACGATTTTGACCTGCTTGACCCTGACCAAGCATATTTAAACTACCTTTGCCAAGATAAAATTTACACGCTTTTAAACGGGTGGAACAAAGAACCCATGCCGATTGAATGCGAAGGAAATAAAAACATAGTGCATTACGCCCTTTATAAAAAACCGTGGCAATACGACGACGTAACCGACGGAGAATATTTTTGGCAATACGCTACTACGTCGCCTTTTTATAATCATATACTTAAAGTAAAAGCCGCTTTTGGTGAAAAAGAAAGAAAAGAAAAAGAAACAATGGCAAAAGAGATACTTGTTCACGCAATAAAAATCACCAACTCTGACAACACTTTTGCCAAAAAACTTCATTAAATTTGAGGACAACAAAATGGAAAAATCCGCTCACAAACTTGAACTACTGAAAAGAATAGACGAGTTAGAAAAAAACCAATTATGGCATCTCGACGTTGAGGATGACCCCGAAACCTACCCTCTTATGCCGGATGACATCGACTATTTAAACAAAAAAATATCTAATCGAATAAAAACCAGATTTGCCAACTATTGCGCTCAAAGTTTTTTTGAAAAGATGATTAAAAACAATCAGTTAATAATAAAAGAAATTCGCGGCATAGAAAACTTTACCGCAGTAAACGGTGGAAAAATTGTAACCTGTAACCATTTTAGTGTTGGCGATAACTATGCCGTTTGGCGCGCGCTTCGCGACCATATGGGCAGTAAAATGCTTTACAAGGTTATTCGCGAGGGTAATTACACCAATCCGCCAAAACCGTTTGGACTTTTTATGCGACATTGTAACACCTTGCCGCTTTCAAGTCAGTCTTCTACAATGAAAAAGTTTTTAAAGGCAGTTTCAACATTGCTTGCGCGAGGTGAAACCATACTAATCTATCCCGAACAGGGTATGTGGTGGAACTATCGCAAACCAAGACCAATGCAAGACGGCGCATTTACGTTAGCCGTTCGCAACAACACACCTATTGTACCAATTTTTATAACTATGAAAGACAGTGAGGTTTTAGATAATGATGGCTTCTTTGTTCAAGAATATATACTGCATATTTTACCTGCTATTTATCCCGATAATAATCTTACGCATCGCGATGCGAAGGAAAAGCTAAAACAACAAAACTATAACGCTTGGGTAAAGGTGTATGAAGAATTTTATGGCAAAAAACTTACATATACTCAATCGGAGGAAAATATATGAAGTTGTATCTAAGTATAATAGGTATTGCTATGGCAATTATCGCCGCTATAAACATCATTTTCGAAACTGCCACTTGGTATTACGTTGTTTTGGCGGTAATATGGTGCACCGCGCTACAATTTGTTTTTGACGGCGCTATCGCAATACTTATCAGATTATTGCCCGATAAATATTTTGGTGTCGACAATCCGCATTATGAAGTTTCCGATAACTATAAAAAACTACTGCGTTTTTTGCATGTTCGCAAATGGAAAGACAAGGTTTGGGAGCTTGGTGGACTTGGCGGTTTTAGCAAAAAGAATTTAGAAAACCCCAAAGACCCAAAATATATTGAAAAATTTATAATCGAATGCAATAAAGGTGTCGTAACTCATCGTTTGGCATACCCTATTGGATTTTTGGCGATGTTGACCACCACCCCAATTACTGCCTTTACTATCGCGCTACCCGTGGCTTTGGTAAATTTATTCTTAAGCATTTTACCAACGCTTGTACTTCGTTATAATACACCCACTTTAAAAAAACTATTAAAGCGTATGAATAAAAGCGCCGTAAATATATAAAAAACACACGGAAAACCCGTGTGTTTTTTTATTTTGCTATAATACAATATTCATATTGTGAAAGTGTAACAGTTCCGTCGTTTATTGGTTTACCAAAGATTTTTTTGCAAGATTTAAACTCATCAGGAATTAAAATTTCAATATTTTCTGCACCACGGTTAACAGCAACAAATGCAATGCCCTTGTCGTTTTTACGAGTATATGCTACCCCGTTTTCATTGGCGCAAACCGTATAAAAATCGCCGTCTTTAAAAGCATTGCAATTTTTACGGATGCCACCTAACTCTTTATAAAAGTCCAAAAGTTCCCCATTTTCACATTCCCAAGGATATGTCGACCTACAAAACGGGTCGCCGTAACCCTCTACACCTGCCTCGTCGCCATAATAAAGCGACGGCACACCGGGAAGTGTGTATTGAATAACCGCGGCGGCTTTTAAGCGTTTAATACCCTGATTATATTCATCTTGCGAAAGTTTTTGACATGACTGCCAAGCGCGGTCGCCTATAAAACTGTCATTTTTACCCAACATTGTAAGCACACGCGCAGTGTCGTGCGTGCCCAAATGATTCATAAGGGTATCAATAGCGCATTTGGGATAATTTTCAAGTACGGTATGCACCGTTTCAGAAAGTTTTTCTCCCCCACCGTGTTTTACAAAATCTATAATCGCATTGGCAAAGGGGTAGTTCATAACGCTATCAAGTTGACTGCCTCGCAAAAATTTACGTCGCGCGCCGTAACTAATTTTATTGCTTGCGTCCTCCCAAACCTCGCCCAAAATGTAAGCGTCGGGATTTTCGCTTTTTACTGCAAGTCGTAATTTATCTAAAAATTTGTCGGGCAATTCGTCGGCAACGTCAAGTCGCCAACCGCCGATACCAAGGCGCAAATATTTACGTAAAATACCCTTTTCGCCCGTAATATAATCCAAAAAGGCGTCGTTATCTTCATTGGTTTCGGGAAGCGTTTTTATACCCCACCAAGCGTCATAACCGTCGGGATAATTATAAAATTTAAACCACTGATGGTACGGCGAACTGTAATCGCGATATGCGCCACCCGATCCATAACGACCCGTACGGTTAAAATATATACTGTCATCACCCGTGTGCGAAAATACACCGTCAAGTATAACCTTTATTCCGTACTTTTTTGCCTGTTTGCAAAGATTTTCAAGGTCGCTTTCATCGCCTAAAAGCATATCTATTTTTTCGTAGTTTGCCGTGTTATATCGGTGATTTGAATGCGCCTCAAAAATTGGATTTAAGTAAATGCATGTAACGCCTAAATCTTTAAGATATGGCAGTTTTTGCGTTATGCCTGCAAGGTCGCCGCCGTAATAATCGTTGCCAAGTGAACACGCGCCGTTGTTTTGACGGTATTCGGGTTGTTTGTCCCACTGCTCACAGATATATCGGTCTTGTGGCACATCTTTTTTCGTCGCGCCCGAATTGTAAAATCTATCGGGAAAAATTTGGTAAATAATACCGCCTTTAAGCCAATCGGGTGTTGTAAAATCTTTAGTGTATACCGTAAGCTGAAAACGCTCGGCGGGCGTTTGCGACACAATACCAAGACCGTTTTCGCTCTTTACTACAAAAAACTCGCCGTGCGCGCTACTATAACGAAAATCGTACCAATAAAGACCTTCAGCCGTAGTGATTTCACAATCAAAAAATTGATAGTCACCCATATATTCCGATGCAGTCATTGGTATTTCGCAAACGCAATTATCGTTATCATTTGCTATTCTCAAAAACGCATCATATACCTGCGCGTCTTTATGCAAGAGTAGCCGTATCCGCAAATTTTCATCTGCGGGTACGGCTCCTAAATGAGAACGATATAGACTGTTTCTTGAATCGTAAGGATACATATTACTTAACCTTGTCTAAATTCCAAATATTCTTTGCGTAATCGTTTATTGAACGGTCAGCAGCAAATATGCCCGATTTAGCAATATTTGTAAGTGACATCTTGTTCCAAATTTCCGGTTGATTATATAGCGCCATTGCCTTTTTGTGCGCTTCGCAATAGTCAGCGTAATCGGCAAGCGCCATATAATGGTCAACATTTTTAAGTGTATTGTAAATACTGTCAAACTGTTTGCCGTCAATGCCACGACCTATAAAGTCAAGCGCGTGACGCAAATCGGCATTGTTGTTATAATACTGCATAGGATTATAACCTGTTTTTTGTATTTTTAACACTTCAGGTGTTTGCATACCAAATATTATGATGTTATCGTCGCCAACGGCTGAATGAATTTCAACGTTTGCGCCGTCTTCGGTACCCAAAGTAATAGCGCCGTTCATCATAAACTTCATATTACCGGTACCGCTTGCCTCGGTAGAAGCAAGCGAAATTTGTTCGCTTATTTCAGCGGCAGGAATCATAAGTTCGGCGAGTGTTACGCGATAATCTTCAAGGAATAATACCTTTAACTTGTCGCTCACAGCGCGGTCGTTATTGATAATTACCGAAAGTTTATAAATCATTTGAATTATCTCTTTTGCAAAGAGGTAACCGGGCGCCGCCTTTGCGCCAAAGATATAGGTCTTTGGTGTAAACGGAGCGTTTGGATTATTTTTAAGATAAAGATAATCGCTAATAATATGAAGCGCATTCATATGTTGACGCTTGTATTCGTGCAAACGTTTTACCTGCATATCAACTACAGAGTCAGGGTCAATACTAATGCCCATATTCTCTTTTACATAGTTTGCAAGGCGCACCTTGTTTGAAAGTTTAATTTCAGCAAGGCGAGAAAGCACAGTTTTATCATCGGCAAATGCCATAAGTTTTTCAAGTTGTGATGCATCTTTAATAAATCCGTCACCAATAAGTTCGGTAATAAGCGCGGTAAGTTCAGGGTTTGCTTGGCACAACCATCTGCGGTGCGCAATACCGTTTGTAACGTTGGTAAACTTGTCGGGTGTCATCTTGTAGTAATCGTTAAAGAGTTCATCTTTAATAATATCGCTATGAAGTTTTGATACGCCGTTTACTGTGTGAGAAGCCGCAACACTAAGGTTTGCCATTCTAACCTGAGAATGAGCAACAATTGCCATACGAGAGATTCTGTCCCAGTCACCGGG
>JAFYQN010000198.1 GCA_017559885.1 Clostridia bacterium | reverse complement strand
TATTGAAAGCGATCAAGAAGTTTTACGCGGTGGATTTGCGCTAATGCAGGCCTACGACGACTATATACGCGAGTTTGCCAAAGAAAAGGGTTATCTCCTTTGTGATTATCACGACTACTTCATACAAGTAATGCAAACTGAAAACCTATTTTGTCCCGACTACGTTCACCCAACAAATCATGGTCAATACCACATGGCAAAGTGTTTCTTAGCTTTCCAAGGTTGCAACCTTGGCGAAGAAAAGCCACTACCTGCCGACGTTCAAAAATGGCACGAGGTCGTAGGCAAAATTCGTCATGTGTTTGCTACCGAGCATAATATCTTGGGTAGCGCCGGCTTCACGTTAACCAGCGAAGAACGCGCCGCAAAAATTAAAGATTATTATGACAACGAGCAAACAGGACCGTACGTTGAGTATTTTAAGGGATTAGCCGAAAAATACCCTGAGTTCAAATCCCAACTACAAGAAAACGTACAATTTGTAACCGACTTTATGAAAAACCAATAACCTTAAAAACCGCAGTTCAATGAACTGCGGTTTTATTCTTAATTAGTATAATACGACTGTGTTATTTTGTTTGGATTTTCAATTGCATTTTTAACCGATTCAAGCGTAATGTTAAGCATATCCGTCGAAATCATACCGCTCGAGGCAAATTTTGTATCATAAGCCCCTTGCCCTGTAAGATGACAATACCACGTATACGCCGCCACATAATAACCAAACTCTTCGCTCAAATGCGAACCGTCATCAAGATGAACTTGGTTTTTAAGTTTAGATGTACGCGCATTCATAATTGCCGCGCCAACAGGTACTACAGAATCAAATTTTCCGCTTGCGATTACGATATCGTTTGTACAGTCAACAATACTTTGATACATCAGTTTTTCGTCACCGTTGTAATTATTAGGTGTCAACCACTGTGAACCCTCTTGATATCCCCATATCTGATGCCATACAAGTTTCGAATTAGGACATTTGCTTTTTATGTAATCGGCTACGTTATTTAGGTTTTGATAACCATCCGTTTTACCCGAAAGTCCTGAACTGTTTTGCGTGGTTATCACGTCCCAATCACCCTCCGCCAACAAACTATCAATGGTGCAGTTTTGGGTCGATGTCCAATTACCGTTGTTGTTTCTAAACACTTCATACTCGGCATTATTATTTTGAATATTTTCCCAATGCTTATCAAGAGAACAACCTGCAATATACATAACCGCAATATCGATTTCTTTTACGCCCTCGGCTTTACAAATATCGTATAGTTCCCACAAAGCATTTTTGCCATAACTGTTACTTATCGAAAGAAGTTTTATCTTCTCTACGGGATAGGTCTTTTCATAACTATCCGAACACTTTGAACAGGTGTATTTTTTTGTTCCCACTTTAAACAGTTGCGCCGCTTGCACAACGCTTTCAACGTATTGGTGCGTACATTCTGAATTGTTGTTTTCCTGTTGTGTAACGTCGCTTGGAGTATTATTTGAAGACTCACCTTGACTTAACACATCAGAAGAATTTTCGCTATTTATACTGTTATTATCATTTATTATAATTTCTTCAACAATCACTTCATCGGAAAGGTTCGATTGCTGTGTGTCAACTTTATTGCAACCTGTAAACGTAGCGATCATTAACACCAATACCAACCACAAACAAATTGCCTTTTTCATTAAAATTACCCTCCCAACAATACGTCTAATACAAGCATAACACAAAAACCAACAAGCATAGCGTATGTTGCGCCCCGTTCGCTACCGTGCGCGTGGGTTTCGCTTAACATTTCATCACTCACAACATAAAGCATTGTACCGCCTGCAAAACTAAGCGCCACGGGTAAAATTACTTCGGCAACGTTAACCGCCAAAAATCCGATTAAAGTGCCTACAACCTCAACCAAACCCGTACCAATCGCGCACAGTAATGTATTGCGAGGACTAATGCCTGCCGCAAGCATTGGCGCTATTATTATCATACCCTCGGGTATGTTTTGAAGCGCAATACCGCTTGCAATAAGCATCGCTTGCCCGTCGTTACCCGTACCAAAGCCAACACCTGCCGCAATACCTTCGGGAAGATTGTGTATTGCTATTGCCAACACAAAAAGCAAAACCTTGTTTATGTTTGCATTATTATGATTTTCGCTATCATTACCTGCAAGACGATGTAAGTGTGGTATTAATTTATCCATAAGATTAAGACAAACAGCGCCTAAAAAAATACCAACTATTGCGTAAACAAGTCCCCATTTTCCACCTATTTCAATTGATGGCAAAACAAGGCCTATTACCGATGCCGCAAGCATAATACCTGCCGCAAAAGACATTATAATATCAGAAAATTTATGCGATACTTTTTTAAATATAAAACCAATTATCGCACCAATTACGGTTGCCATACCAACGCCTATCGCAGTTATTAAAACCATGTCCATTTTTATCACCCGTTACAAATATTTTTTTACCGCATCATATCCACAAAGCAAAAATTCTTTATTATGACAATCCGATGAAAAAATCATCTTTTTGCCATTTGATTTAAAATAATCAATTATCTCTTTACTGGGATACGGATATTTTACGTGACCACGAGCAATTCCGCCTGTGTTGATTTCTACTACCGCAGGTGTTTTTATAATAGCGTCAGCCGCAGTTTTCCAAGCGGCAATATATCTTGGGTGGTTTGTATCAAACAAACTACCGTCACTATTATACTTTGTAATCAAATCAAAGTGACCTATTATATCACATTTTGTTTTATTATAAAGGTCTGCTACAGTTTTGTAATAATCCTCAATATAAGCATAAAAATCTCCACCGTAATGTTTGTTTACGGCGTCAATTTGCCTTTCACGACTATAGTCAATACACCAGTACTCACCGTTTTTATAAAGATAGTGTACCGAACCCAAAATATAATCATAACCGTCAAGTGATTCTTCGCTATGATAATCGTATTCTATACCGAGAAGTATTTTAATTTTATCTTTATACTTTTCTTTAAGACGGGTTATTTCTTGTTTGTATTTTTCGGTACCCTCCCGTGTCATGCAAGGTTCCAAATCGAACTCTGTATACGAGTGTCCCGAAAAACCTATTTCACAAAATCCTAATTCTATCGCCTTTTGCACCATTTCTTCCGCCGTGCTTTTGCCGTCGCAGTAGGTGGTATGCGTATGATAATTATAAAGCATTATTTTGTCATCTTTTCCTGTTTTACTTTGTGGTCAATAATGTGTCGAGATGCAAGTTCACGGTGTACGTCCTCTACCGAAATGCCCATCTCAACCATTAGCACCATAGCGTGATACGCAAGGTCGGCAAGTTCGTAAACTGTCTCGGCCTTATCATCGGCTTTGCCTGCAATTATAACCTCGGTACACTCCTCGCCCACTTTTTTAAGTATTTTGTCAATGCCTTTTTCAAAAAGATAGGTCGTGTATGAACCCTCGGGTTTATCAATCTTTCTGCCTACAAGCATATCGTAAAGATTTTGAAGTGAAAATTCGTGCAACTCATCGCTTTGCCAAACAGGGTTTATAAAGCAAGAGTCGGTGCCTTTATGACAAGCAGGACCGTCTTTTTCAACAACAACCACCAACGCGTCGTTATCACAATCGGCGGTAATGCTTACAATGTGCTGATAGTTACCGCTTGTCTCCCCTTTAAGCCAAAGTTCATCACGAGAACGGCTATAAAAACAAGTAAGTCCTTTTTCCATAGAAATTTGAAGACTTTCTTTATTCATATATGCCACAGTCAAAACCTTCTTGGTAATTGAGTCTACAACTACCGCCGGAATCAAACCCTTTTCATCAAATTTAAGTTCGTTAATATTTACCATAATTATAACCTCACGATTATGTTATTTTCTTTTAATTCTCTTTTTAAATCAGGAATTGCAACCTCGCCAAAATGGAAAATTGACGCCGCAAGACCCGCGTCAATATTGGGGATTTCTTTAAACAAATCTACAAAGTGTTTGGTATTACCGGCTCCACCCGATGCGATAACGGGAACCTTTACCGCGTCGCAAACGAGTTTTAATAATTCAATATCAAAGCCCTGTTTTACACCATCGGTATCGATAGAGTTCACTACTATTTCGCCTGCGCCATTAGAAACGCCTTGTTTAATCCAGTTTATCGCTTCAATGCCCGTGTCCTCACGACCGCCCTTGGCAAATACCCTAAATTCACCGTCAACGCGTTTAACGTCAACCGACAACACAACGCACTGGTCACCATATTTGTGCGCCGCCTCTTTTATTAAAGAAGGGTTTTTAATCGCTCCAGAGTTAACACTTACCTTGTCTGCGCCGCATTTAAGCACGCGGTCAAAGTCATCAACGGTATTTATGCCGCCGCCAACGGTAAGCGGTATAAATATTTCACTTGCCACTTGGGTCAAGATATCGGTAAACAGTTGTCTTCCCTCAAATGACGCCGTAATATCATAAAAAACAAGTTCATCGGCCAAACTATCGGAATAAAGACGCGCAAGCTCTATAGGAGAAGATACGTCGTTTAGCCCCTTGAAATTCGTTCCTTTTACTACCCTGCCGTTTTTTATATCAAGACAAGGGATAATTCTTTTTGTTATCATTTAGCCGCCTCCAAAGCGTCCTTTAGGTTGATTGCGCCTATGTAATAAGCCTTGCCTATTATCGCGCCGTAAATATCCATCTTACGAAGTTCTTTGACGTCGTCAAGACTTGACACACCGCCCGATGCGGTAATGCACATAGAATATTTTTGTGATAGTTCTTGATAAAGTTCAAGATTTGTACCGCGCATTGCGCCGTCTTTTGAAATATCGGTACATATTATATATTTAACACCAATATTTTGCATATTGCTTAAAAAGTCTTCAAGCGTAAGTTGTGATTTTTCTATCCAACCTTTAATGGCGATATATCCGTCCTTAACGTCG
>JAFYQN010000197.1 GCA_017559885.1 Clostridia bacterium | reverse complement strand
GCCGCAATGTAAATACCTGCGGTATCATCATAATAACTTAAAAACTGACTTTGCACCACGGCAGGAAACATAGCGTAAAGGCCTTCGCTTGGGTAATCCATTGGTCTAAATTTATATGGATAAAAGTTTTCTTTAAGCTTTATATCCTCAATAAGCATGCCCTCGTTTGTGTCCACCACAACGCGACCGCTACCACCTGTGCTTACAAGGTCATTAGGCACTGCAATTTGTACAAAGTCAACCCACTCAACGTAAAATCCCGTACAATTTTCAAATGAAAAAGTCGCTTCTATTCTATTATTAAAAGTAAGCGTTACATTAAATTTTATATTTTCGAATTCGTAATCAATTTTTAAAGCATCATCATTTTTAAAAAACGCTACATTTTTAGCATCATCAGATGTTAGTAGTTGCGTTTTACCGCCGTCGCGCAACTTAAATTGAAAAAGTGGCAAACGTTTTTTTACAAATTGTTTATTGCCGCCCTCAAGCGATACAATAGCACCTTTTGGGTCTAATTGAGCAATATATTTTTCACTTTTAAATATCATATAAAAGCCACCTTAATAATGTTTTATATTTTAATTATACTTTTTTAAAAAGTATTATTAAAGTAAATAAAATTACACAAAAAAGTATTAGTTCTTTACTTTTTGCTTAGAAAGTATTAAAATAATCTTGGGTGATTATTTTGAGCAAAACACTAATAAATGGTAAATATTTTATAACGGATGACTATTTAATAGAAATAAACAATATATCCGCCGAAGCGCGCCACACACACGATTTTATCGAATTTGTATATATGCTTAAAGGTAAAAGCGTTCACTCGCTTGATAATCACGAATACTTTATGAAAAGCGGCGATTTGCTTGTTATAAATTATGACCAAGTGCATAGTTTTAACGGTGACCCAAACGCCCTTTTTTGTAATATACTCATAAAACCCGAATTTATTGATAACGAACTTAAAGAATGTAAAAACCTTTGGAGTTTGTTTGATACCCCACACTATAACGAATTTAAAAATCTTGTAAATATAAATAGCAACGTTATTAAATTTTCTCCCGAAGAAAAAAGTTGTTTTGAAAGCACAATATTATTGCTTAACAAAGAGCAACATTCAAGTTTGTCGGGTTCAAGTTTTACAACACGGGCAGGCATAAACTTTATAATGACAATGATTTTTAAAAAAATGTGTGAATTCTCTGATGAAGAATTTGACAATTTTAAAAACATTTTAAACTACATAGAAAAAAATTACTATCAAAATATATCGGCAAAAGAATTATCATTACTTTGTCACTATAACCCGTCATATTTTAGTAGAATTTTCAAAAAGTATACCGGTATAACCTTTAGCGAATATCTTAAAAAAACGCGAATCTCGAATGCCTGCCGACTTATTAAAGCAAGCGACAATAATATTAGCAATATTTATGAAAAAGTAGGTTACACAAATAAAACAAATTTTTATAAACACTTTAAACAAATCACAAATAAAACCCCTCTTGAATACAAAAAACACGGCGAGTAATCGCCGTGTTTTTGCATATATTACTTTAATTCAATCTTACAAGCAAACATTATGTCGCCGTCGTTATTCGTACCCTTTGCCGATATAACATTGTCATCGCGTAAGTGGTAAATATTAAGCGTTGTACCCTGTGTTACCTCTTTACGATAATCTATTTGAAACGTTTTTAAAATTTCATTTTTCGTAGGGTTTATAGCGTCAAGCGCATAGTTTGCATATTTTGTGTTATTTACGTGGTCGTGTACATCAAGTTCACTAAATCCTGCGTTAACAACACGCGGTAACACTACGCTTTCAAAATCGCGCACTTTACCGAGTTTACCCTCAAACATAACCTCGTCGTGATAAGCATCAAGTTTGTATAAATCGGGCGCTGATATTAGTTTTCGCTCTACGCTGTCAATAACAACCCATTCAGAACTACCTATAATAAGTTTGTTGCCGTCTAAATCTTCGATGCAATATTCACGTCTATAATTCAATCGATTAGGTTTAAGCGGCCAAGTTTTAACAACCACCGTTTGATAGCGAGCAGGCGCCGACACAATCTCAAACTTTATACGGGTAAGCACCCATAAATAATGTTGCGATAGCATATCGCCAAATCCAACGCCTATACTCTCGGCGTGCTGACCTGCCGCGTCTTGAAATAAATCAAGCGCAGAAGACGGTTTTATGCGGTCAAATTTATCAAAATCGCCCGCGCGCAACGCATATTCTCTTTGCCATAAATTTTTCATTTTTTGTCATCCTTTTATTAAACAATTCACAAACTGCGCCTATCACATATTGCATTTGTGTTATTGTACATTTTTGTGAAAATATCTCTTGTTATAAAATAATTTCCATACCAATCTTTTGTGGCGTTAAACCACACGATTCATAAAACCTAAGCGCCGACGGATTACAACTCCAAACGTTTAATGTCAGGTTATAACAACCGTTTTGTTTTGCAAGGTCAAGCGCCGCTTGATATAACTCTTTACCGATATGCTTGCCGCGTAAACTTTCATCAACGCACAGGTCATCAATATAAAGCGTTTTAACGTCGGTTAAAACGTTGTCGTTTATATGTTGTTGGAAGATACAAAAACAATATCCCCTAACGTTATCGTTATCATCTACCGACACAAGTATTGGTCGGGTGTTATCGCATAAAAGTTGTTTTAACTCGTTTTCGTTATACTTTGTACCCACTTTAAAAATATCGGGCCTGCCGTTATGATGTACCAAACAAACTTGAGAAAGTAAGTCTAAAATTTTGGGTATATCTTTTTTAGTCGCTATTCTAATCATTTTATTCCTCTTTACATACGTAAAATTATAAAAATTATTATAACATATAAATTTGGGTTTTACAAATATATGTTTGTTTTTTAAAACAAAAACACCCAAAACAGCTTTAAGCCATTTTGGGTATTCGTTTATAATTTAAATTAACTTGCTTTAAGGTTAAGTCGTATTTTATCGCTTATCATAGCAATAAACTCTGAATTTGTCGGTTTGCCGCGATTTATTTGAACGGTGAAACCAAAATAAGAATTAAGAACGTCTATATCTCCCCTATCCCCTGCTACTTCTATCGCGTGGCGAATTGCCCTTTCAACACGTGAAGAGGTCGTGTTGTATTTTTTTGCGATGGTTGGATATAAAACTTTGGTTACCGAATTAATCATACTTGCGTCTTTTACGGTCATCATTAT
>JAFYQN010000028.1 GCA_017559885.1 Clostridia bacterium | reverse complement strand
TGACGGCAAATCGCTGCCAAGTTCTTTTAAAAATCTTATGGCAAAATTATCTTTTTCACTTAAAATTCCTATTAGTATATGCTCGGTACCAATATACTTTTTGCCCATATTTGCCGCAGTACGCATTGCAACCTCAAGAACGTTTTTGGCTCTTGGTGTAAAATAATCGGGCGAAAGTTTTGTAGGGGTACCTGTACCAATATTTATTGCTATAAGTTCTTCTATGCTTTCGGCTGTAACGTTAAATTTTATAAGAACGTTTGCCGCAACACCACTTCCTATGCGAAGCAAACCCAAAAGCAAATGCTCGCTACCTACATAGGTGTGCCCTAACATAGATGCGCTGTTTATTGCTTGATTTAAGGCGTCGTTGGCTTTTTCGGTAAATCCGTTAAAACTATATCTCAAAATATTAAATCTCCTTAATGCGCGTAAATAACGCGAAATTAGGTATCAATCTCCACTAATTATATATAGGATGATTGATATAATTATTACCACGATTTAACATTTTGAAACAAATTACAATTATTTGTCTAATATTTGAACAAGTAACATTTCTTTAAGAATTGCCGCACGCAAACTATCTTGCAAAACAACAGGCACACTGCGAGTTACGTTGTTTGATAGCGCCGCGTACATAACCTTTGCAACGTCTTGAGTTATAATCTCGGATTGCAAACAGTTTTCAATAACAATACGCGCGCTCATCATATCAATTCTATCGCCAATGGAATTTATAATATGCATAAGCGCAGTAGATTTACGCATAACAACACGACTAATTCTTATATAACCGCCGCCACCGCGACGACTTTCAATTATATAACCATGTTCGGGAGTAAAACGTGAAGACAAAACGTAATTTATCTGACTTGGAGCGCAACCAATGGACTCCGCAAAATCGTTACGCTGTATTTCGGCAGTGTTTTCCTCCGACTCATTAAGCATGCGAAGTATTTCGCTTGTAATTAAATCGCTAAGTTTCATCTAAACTCCCCTTTTGACTTTCTTTGACTTTATTATAAAATAATGCTTTGTAAAAATCAATATTTATTTTGTAACACCAACTTGTAATTTTGCATAGTATGTGATGAAAGACAAAAAAGGAGGTCTTGATTATGTGTAATAATGGCTTTGGCGGTTGTACTTGGATTATCATCCTTATCCTCTTATTCTGCTGCTGCGGTAACAACGGCGATAACGGCTGTGGTTGTGGTTGCACTTCTTGCACAAACAACGGTTGCGGTTGCTAATTTAAAATCCATACGGCAAAACACGAGACGACCAACTTGGTCGTCTCGTGTTTTTTTACTAAATTTCTAAATTACGAAGATACTCCCCCGCAGTAATGCCCATTTGCTTTTTAAAAACGCGACAAAAGTATGCAGGGTCAACAAAACCTGTTTCAAGAGCTACTTCCACCACGGTCATACTACCTGTATTAAGCAGTTTTTTGGCATATTCAATACGTCTTTCAATTCGGTATTCAATAGGAGTTTTGCCCGTATACTCTTTAAATAAGCGTCTAAACGTACTTTCACTTACGTGACACATTTGGGCGAGTTGCGCCACGGTTTTTTCGCTCTTTAAATCGTTTTCTAAATATGATATACCTTTTGCAATGGTGTGAAAATCTTTTGAATAAATATTTTGCTGTCGCAATGAAAAACTCATATCCGATAGTAGCCCATAAATTATAGACTTTATTTTTGATAACGGTATAACCGCCGATGAATACAACTCGGCAACCTCATTAAAAGCTTTTTCTATATGCACGTTGCTTTCTTGTCTTAAAATTGTTGGTTTGTTTGCTACGCAAAAATGCTTACCATCCTCTAAAAGCAAGTTGAATTCAATAAGTATTGTAGTAGGTAGATTATTATCGTATTTAAAAAAATTAGTTTTGTATGTGCAACCCTCGGGAATATATAAAACAGAACCGTTTGGTACCGATAATTTTTCACCATTGCCAAATACATATTTTGCATAACCGCCGCAAAAATATAACAAACAACTTGTTTTTCTTGGGACGTTCATTTTAAAATTTGTATTCTCTCGCCAAAACTGTTGCATTGCAAAAACGTTACCTAAATTATAGTCCATTTCGTATAGGTTCATTAATTCTATTTTTTGCATTTTCATCACCAAATTTATATTAACATACACCGATATATTTATCAATGTTTTTAAACGAAAAGTACAATACTTTGTTGAAATATCCATTGAATAACAGTTTTTGCTATTGTATAGTGCAATAAAACATATATTAAGGAGTAAATATTATGTATTTTAAAAAAATCGGAATAATCGGACTTGGTATGATAGCAAATACACGACATATTCCTGAACTTAAAGACGTTGAAAACTGCAAAATTACCGCTATATGCGATATTGATGAAAATAAACTTAAAATCGTTGGCAATGACCTTGGCATACCTGACGAACTTCGTTTTACCGACTATCACGATTTAATTGCCTCACCCGAAGTGGATGCCGTTGAAATTTGTACTCCAAATCATTTGCATATCCCAATTGCCACCGCGGCAATTAAGATGGGCAAACCCGTCAACGTTGAAAAACCATTATCAATCAACTTACAATGTTGTGAACCACTTAAAAACGCATTGAAAGAAAATTACGTTCTTAATATGATGAGCTTTACCTACCGTTTTATGCCCGCTATCAGATATGCAAAATGGATTATTGATAACGGACATATTGGTGATATACTAAACGTAGACGTTGAATATTTTAAGGATAGCGGCTTTATTAAAGGTAGACGCTTAGAGTGGCGTTTTCAAAAAGAAATGGCAGGTACGGGTGTTTTAGGCGATCTTGGCGTACATCTCATAGATATGGCAGAACTTTTGGCAGGTAAAATTACCTCTGTTTGCGGAGTTACCGATATAATTGTAAAAGAACGCCAAAAAATTGATAGCGAAGAAATGGCAAAAGTTGATACCGATGACTATTGTAGTTTTATTTGTAATATAGAAAATGGTGTTAGGGGTAACTTTGTAATCTCTCGTTGCGCTATGGGTAAGCCGAATAGCGTTAAATTTGATATTTATGGCACAAAGGGTTTAATTTGTTTTAATATGAATAATCCAAATGTTTTAGATTTTTATTCGGAAGTAAGTGATATTGGTGGCGACAGATTGCAAACAATTACTGTACCGCAAGAATTCCACACCACACAAGAAGCCGAATTTATCAAAATGCTTAATGGTGAGCGCTGTGATATTTTGCCTACGATAGAAGACGGCCTTCGTAGTCAAAAAATACTTGATTCAATTTTGAAATCATCCGAAAAGAATTGTTGGGTAAATATATGATAGGATACTTATTTTTATTTACAAACGTATTGGTCGGCGTTTCTAAAGGTTATTGCGGTAAAAAAAGCAGTGAACACATAAACGGAATTACCGACGGATTGTTATTACAATCAATACGTGTGCTATTGTGTGTTGTTATTGGCGGCATTTTGTTTTTTATTTCGGGAGAAGGACTGGAAGTTGACAAAACAATACTTATAATTTCCGCTTTAAACGGTCTTGCCAATGCAGCTTTTTTACTCAGTTGGCTTTTTGCAGTACGAGGTGGAGCATATCTTTTTGTTGACGTGTGTCTTACCGCCGGCGGAATACTAATACCATGTTTTAGTGGCGCCTTATTTTTTGGTGGCACCATAAAACCAACACAATACATTGGTATAGTAATTATGATGGCGGCAGTTTTTGTAATGTGTGGTTACAATAATTCGATTACAAAAAAGAAACTGAGTATTACTGATATTTTATTATTGTTATGTGTTGCATTATCAAACGGTCTTATGGGATTTTGCCAAAAGTTTTTTACATATTATACCGACGAAGCAAATGTAGTATGTAACAAATCATACTTTGGTCTATTAACCTTTATTTTTGCCGCAATTATATTTATTATTGCGATACCAATAGTTTGCAAGAAAACGAAAATTAACATAAAACAAAGCTTTAATAAATTTCCCTTTAAAAGACTTTGGGTTTATATAATTTTTATTGCAATATTTTTGTATCTTGATACCTATTTAGGTACGCTTACAAACGAGTATATAACAAATACCGTGCTTATATATCCGTTAAAATTCGGTAGCAATTTGATACTCTCTGCAATAATGGCGGCGGTTATGTTTAAAGAAAAAATAAATATGCGCAGTATTTTTGGTATGATACTTATTACGATTTCAATTGTTTTAATTAACGTTATATAAAAAAATAAAACCTGACAGTACAATACTGTCAGGTTTTATGTATATTATTAGTCGTTGTTATCAAAGAATTTTAATACTGAACTAAAGTTTTCATCATCGTCTTCATTGGTGTTACCAAGAAGAATGCCAAGGTCGTTGCTCTTTTCAGTCTTCTTTTCATCGCCAAGACCTGTAGCTACTACAGTAACGCGAATGGTATCTTCAATGCTTTCGTCAATCTGAGCACCCCAAATGATTGTAGCATCAGGATGAGCCATTTCAGAAATAATTGTAGATGCCTGTGTAACTTCATCAAGAGTAATATCTTCAGAACCAATAATGCTGATGATTACGCCGCGAGCATTGTCCATTGAGGTTTCGATAAGTGGGCTTGTAATAGCCATACGAGCTGCCTGCTCTGCCTTATCGCGACCTGTAGCAACGCCAACACCCATGTGAGCATAACCTGCGTCAGCCATAATTGCTCTAACGTCAGCAAAGTCAAGGTTAACGAGTGCTGTAACGTTGATAAGTTCTGATATGCTTGATACACCCTGACGAAGAACGTCGTCAGCAATGTTAAATGCATTTTTAAATGTAATCTTTTGCTCAGAAACAAACTGAAGTCTTTCGTTAGGAATAACAATAAGACTGTCAACCTGCTCGCCAAGAGCTGCGATACCAGCTTCTGCCTGAGCCATACGTTTTTTACCTTCAAAATTGAAAGGTTTAGTTACAATACCAACTGTAAGAATACCAAGTTCTTTAGCAATTGATGCAACAACAGGAGCAGCACCTGTACCGGTACCACCGCCCATACCTGCGGTAATAAAGATCATATCAGCGCTACGGATAGCTGCTGCGATTTCATCACGTGATTCTTCTGCAGCTGCACGGCCGTTGTCAGGGTTACCGCCTGCGCCCATACCTGCTGCTGACTTCTCACCAATTTGAATTTTTTGATCGGCTTTTGAAAGGAAAAGTGCTGCTTTATCAGTATTGATAGCAATAAATTCAACACCGCGAACACCTGCCGCAACCATGCGGTTAACTGCGTTACCGCCGCCGCCGCCTACGCCGACAACCTTAATTTGAACTACGTTTTCCATTTCTTCTGCAACTTCGAATGGCATTTTTAAATTCCTCCAACTTTATACAAATAATAATAGTTATAATGACACGCACTAATACACAAATACATATTAGCACAAGTTAAAACAAATTTCAATAGTTTTTCTTACAAAATTGTAACTTTTTTAAGAAGTTTCTTCAACAAACGCTCCTTGCTTATCATCAGGGGTCCACATGCTTAAATTTATATTGCCGCCACGGTCGCCAATCTCTTCTATCATAGTGGCAAGATGCGCAATTTTTTGCTTTGAATATTCACTTTTTCCAAGATTAACTACGTATTTTTCGTTTACTTTTACGGTAATGTTAAGCATATCGCTAACATCTATTTCATCAATGTTAAGTTTTTCGTTATTTAAAGCAGTAATAAGCGTATTTACGGTTTCCTCTTCGGTAGAATTTTTATAAATTGCTTTGTCGCTTACCTTACCCTTAATTCCTTGCGTAACAATTTTAAATACGTTTTGAGGTTCTTCGGTTTGTTCTTTTAAAATATATCCGTTATCGCTTAAAATATAGTATTTTTCTCCCGATTGATAATAGGCATATTCTTTTGCATCGGTAATGGTAAGAACTACTGCGTCAGGTAGTACGCGTTTTAACTCTACATTATCTACGTATGGAAGTTTATTTCTTATGTTATTTTCTATTTTCTTTTCAGAAACAACCCATAAATTATCATCGGTAGAAAGTTTTGATGCTTGAATTATTTGTTTTTTGTTATAAATTTCGCTACCCGAAACACTAATTCGTTTTATAGGAAAGAAGACGGTGAAACACATAATGGCAAGCGTAATAAGAGCAATTATTAAAAAGATAATAAAAGCGACCAACAAATGTCTTATACGCGCTCTTTTACGGCGAATTGCTCTGCGTCTGTTAACGTCGGATTGCATCATTTCACTTCCCTTTTAAATTTCTTTTATTTCCGCTCCCAAAGCGCTCAAGCGTTGAGTTATGTTTTCGTATCCTCGTTTTATATGGTAAATATCGCTTATTACGGTAGTTCCCTTAGCGGCAAGAGCCGCCACAACCAATGCCGCGCCGCCGCGAAGGTCGGTGCATTTGCATGGCGCCGCCGAAAGCGAATTCACACCCTCTACAACGGCAATCTTGCCTTCTGTTTTAACGTTTGCGCCTAATCGGCACAATTCGTCAATATATCTAAAACGATTTTCAAAAATATTTTCTACAAAAAGCGATGTGCCATTTGCTTTGGTTAAAATTGCAAGTATCAAAGGTCCTGCATCGGTTGGAAAACCCGGGTATACAACCGTTCTGACACACGATACGCGCGAAAGTTGACAAGGAGCTTTTATATAAAGACTGTTACTATCGCATTTAATTGTACATCCTGCTTCTTCAAAAACAGAATTTATAGCGTTTAGATGCGACGGAATTACGTCTTTTAATAAAATTTCTCCACCCGTTATTGCCGCGGCCGCCATATATGTTGCCGCCGCTATACGATCGGGTATTACCTTATGACAACAACAGTTAATTTGATTTACTCCATATATGGTTACGGTATCGGTTCCCGCACCGAAAATACGAGCGCCACACGAATTTAAAAAATTAGCCAAATCAACTATTTCGGGTTCCTTTGCCGCGTTGTTAATTACAGTTGTTCCCCGTGCCGTTACTGCGGCAAGAATTATGTTCTCTGTAGCGCCAACACTTGCAAAAGATAAATTGATATCAGCGCCAACTAATCCGTCAGGCGCATTAAGTTCAATAAGACCGTGGTTTTCACTAACTGTAGCGCCCAAACGTTTAAGCGCCGAAATGTGTAAATCTATTGGTCTTGGACCTAACTCACAACCACCTGGACTGCTTATTACGGCATTACCGCACCTTGCAAGAATTGCGCCCAAAAAAATGACCGAAGAACGCATTTTTCGCATAAGATTATCAGGTATACGACTGCATTTGATTTCGGTAGTATCGACAGTAATTGTACCCTGTTTATAAAAACATTTACAACCTAAATGTTTTAAAATATTTACCGAAGCGCTAACATCGGAAAGTTGCGGACAATTATGTATAATACTCGTACCGTGACATAGTACCGTTGCCGCAAGGATTGGCAATACACTATTTTTGGCGCCGTGTATATTTACCGCGCCAAAAAGTTTTTTACCACCATTAATTATTAGTTTTGACATTGAAACTCCTCCTAAGAAGGTTTTACAATGTCATTTTATGCAAATTTTTAAATTTTGCTATTTTTGTTATATATTTTCATATAACTGCATTATTATTTCATAAATTCTTTGGTTGGCATCCATTATTGCGCCTTCGCGTGCGGCAGTTGCCATCGCGGAAAGTTTTTGCTTATCTTCTATAAGATTTGAAACTACATCAATAAGTTTTTGCTCGGTCAAATCTTTTTCTTCGATAATTTCTGCCGCGCCTATATTTTTTAAGGTCATTGCATTATGAAATTGATGATTCTCTGCAACATAAGGCGACGGAATAAGTATTGCCGGTTTGCCGCAAGCGAGTAATTCGCTTAGCGTAATTGCGCCTGCGCGACATATAATAAGGTCTGCAGCCGCCATACAAACGTCCATATCGCTTATATATTCACGAACATCGACGCTTTTAGAAAATTGAGTTCCCTCAAATTTATTTATAAAATCTTTATAACCTGATTTTCCCGTACCATGAATATGATAAAACTTATCGGTACCGTTATGCCATTTTATAAGTCCTGCAACCGCTTCGTTTATACGCATAGCACCAAGTGAACCACCAAAAGAAAGAAGCATAGGAACATCGTTATCAATACCCAACTTTTCACGCGCTTTTTCACGTGTCATATTAAGCAATTCGCTACGAACGGGATTGCCTGTGATATATGGTTTTTTATTAAGTTTTAGGTACTTTTCTGCCTCAGGCATAGCAAACATAACCGCATCAACGTTTGGCGCCAACATTTTTGTTGTAACACCGGGGAAAGCATTTTGCTCGTGTATAGCGGTTTTTATACCCAATTTTGTCGCTTGTCTAAGCACGGGACCGCTTACGTATCCACCCGTGCCGATAACAACGTCTGGTTGAATTTCTTTTAATATTTTCTTTGCCGCAATGGAAGAAGTAACCGCCTTACGAACAGCTGAAATGTTTTTTACTATGTTCTCGGGAGTTATCTTTCTTTGAAATCCAGCAACCGAAATCGTACGGAAATTATAACCCATTTCGGGTACAAGTTTTGCCTCTAATTTATCAGGAGTACCTATATAACTGATATGCGCATCAGGATGTTTCTCTCTTATATAACCCGCAACGGCAAGAGCAGGATTTATATGACCTGCAGTTCCGCCACCTGCAAAAAGTATATGCATAGATTTTCCTCCTATTTTACTTTCTCAACGTTTGCGCCGCGTGATACCGAAAGCACGATACCCATTTCGGCAAGCAATATAAGTAACGACGTACCACCATAACTGAAAAACGGTAAACTGATACCTGTATTTGGTATGGTGTTTGTAACAACCCATATATTAAGCATTGCCTGAAGTCCCACTTGGAAAGTAAGACCAATAGCAAGCATAGAACCAAATTTATCGCTTGAACGCATAGCGATTGTAAAACCGCGCCATACAAGTAAAGCAAATAATATAATAATTACAATTGCGCCAATGAGTCCTAACTCTTCGCACACGATTGAAAAGATAAAGTCGTTGTGAGGTTCGGGTACCCAAAGATACTTTTGTCTTGATTGACCTATTCCCCTACCGAGTACTCCGCCTGAACCAATTGCTAACAAAGATTGTATTGTTTGGAATCCTTCGCCTGTAGCGTCTGCCCAAGGGTCGAGCCAATATTTAATTCGGTCTGCGCCGTAACTTATAAAGCCAGTGGATTGAGTAATAATTACAAGCGCTACACCTAAAACGGCAAGAATTATGCCCAAAATTACAACCTTTCGGTCAAGACCGCCTACGTATATAAGCACTACGCCGATTGCGGCAATAAGCACCGTTGCCGAAAGATGCGGTTCCAACACAACAAGCAAACAAGTAATACCCAACACGCCAAACAAAAACAGTACAAATTTATAATTTTTCATCAATTTTTGATTAGCGGCAATAAGGGTTGAAAAAAGTATTATAATAGCAAATTTTGCAATTTCGGACGGCTGAAATGTTACGGGGCCAATCGCAAACCAACGTTTAACACTCATACCGCTTACCATAGGCGGTAGTATTAGCAAAAGCAAAAGCACAAAAGCAGTTCCAATATAAACTACCCAACTAATTTTACGCCAAAAATGATAATTGATACGTGATGTAACAAACAAAGCAAGCAATCCTGCGCCTGCAAAAAGCGCCTGTTTTACAATAAACTTGTAACTGTTATCATAATATTCAAGAGAATATGCGTAACTTGCCGAAAAAAGCATTACAAGACCTATTGTAAGAAGTATTAAAACCAAAGAAAGAAAGGTTATATCAAGTCTGCCGCTTTGAAAAAGACCGTTCTGTTTGCTTTTTTGACTCAAATTTGCCATATACACCTTTCCTCCTTTTTAAATAGTTTAATTAAAAATATTTACTTATTAACAACGCCGCCAAACAACCTACAAGCGCTACTATTGAGAAAAGCAACACTATTACCGGTTCGCTAAAACCACTCATTTCAAAATGATGGTGAATTGGTGACATTTTAAATAGACGTTTGCCAAAAGTTTTAAAACAAAATACCTGAAGAATCACCGAGAATGCTTCAAAAAGATAAACACAACCCATAAGTAATAATAAGATGGGTTTTTCGATACTAAACGAAAGCGCTACTACCATGCCGCCTAAAAACATAGAACCGGTATCGCCCATAAATACTTTAGCCGGTTTTGCATTCCAAACAACAAAGCCAGCGCATGCGCCTGCGAGCGCGGTAGATAAACAATTAACCGAACCTAAATTCATATTAGCCGACGCCAACATAAATGCGCACGCAACAACCATTGTAACGCTTGAAGCAAGACCGTCAAGACCGTCGGTTAAGTTTACAGCGTTTGTAAATCCATATATAAACATAAGCGCAATTGGCCAAAACAACAACCCTAAACCGTGTGTTATTGGAATCGGTTTTGCAACAAACGGAATATAGGTCTCTTCCATACCTGCAATTCGTAGTGTAACAAGATACGCCGCTGATACAAGCAGTTGCAAAAATGTTTTTTGCTTTGCGGTAAGACCAAGATTACGTTTTTTTACAACCTTTATATAGTCATCAAAAAATCCAATGCCACACATACTTAGCGCCATTACAAGACCTGCAATCAAATATATGAGGTGTTTGGGATGTTTCATTTCATTAGCGTAATCTCCGCTTATAAGCCACGAAAAGCCAAATCCCATTACCATTGATACCAAAACACCGGCAACAATCATAACGCCGCCCATAGTAGGGGTGCCTTGTTTTTCCTTGTGCCAGTTTGGACCGTCATCAAGAATAGTTTGCCCGAATTTAAGTTTTCTTAAATAAGGAATTACAACAAAACCAAGCAAAGTTGTAACTGCAAAAGAAATAATCGCAACAACAATCGCAGTATAATCCATAAAAATCCCCTCTTAAAATTCTTTAATGTTAAATAGAGTCAAGGGCTTCAAGTACTACCTCACGTTCATCAAGATGTATTGTGCCCGTATTTAATATTTGGTAGGTTTCGTGTCCCTTGCCCGCAAGAACTATTATATCATCTTTTTGAGCAATTGACACGGCATATTTTATTGCCTCTACCCTGTTTTCAATAACCTTTACAGGTGTAGACGAACCCTCGGTTCCTACAAGTATATCTTTTATAATTTCGTCAGGCGCCTCACTGCGAGGATTATCGCTCGTTACGATAATGTAATCAGCATATCGCACAGCAATATTTCCCATAATAGGTCTTTTGGTCTTATCGCGGTCGCCGCCGCAACCAAAAAGCGCTATAACGCGATTTTTTTCGCAGTCTCTAAAGGTCTTTAGTATATTTTTTAGTCCGTCGGGAGTGTGCGCGTAATCAATAATTACGCTAAAGTCACGACCCGTTGGCACCGATTCTGCTCTACCTTTTATACCGCTTATATTTTTGATCGCTAATTCAATCGTTTTAATCGGTACGCCTACTTCAATCGCGGTAACTGCCGCGCACATAGAGTTGTAAACGCTAAATTTACCGCCTGTATTAAACTTAATATGATTTAATATATCATTGCTTACAAGTTCATATTCAACGCTTGTAGGACGATATTTAACCGCCTTTGCGCTATATGTTGAATCATTACCGAGTGAATAAGAAATTATTTTACAATCAAGACCCTCTACAAGTTTAGCGCAATATTCATCATCGCTGTTAACGATTGCAGTCTTACACATTGTAAAAAGTCGTTTTTTTGCTTCGAGATAATTTTCCATAGTGATGTGATAATCAAGATGGTCTTGCGTAAGATTTGTAAAAACTGCCGCATCAAAAGTAAGATTACATACGCGTTTTTGGTCAAGCGCGTGTGATGAAACCTCCATAACAACGTAGTCGCAACCTTTTTCTTTCATCATAGAAAAAAGTCGGTTTAGTTCATAAACGCCTGGAGTTGTGTTTTTGGTTTCGATTATCTCGTTACCAATCATATTGTGTATTGTACCAATAAGACCTACCTTATGCCC
>JAFYQN010000196.1 GCA_017559885.1 Clostridia bacterium | reverse complement strand
TCGTCTTTTTTTGACAAGGTATAAACTTCAATATTTGCCGAAACAATAGCATTAATTAAAAGTTTTTCAATATCGTCGGAGGTCATAGTTGGAGTATATGCATTAAGTACATATTGCGATATAATTTCAACTGCCGTTTTACTGGCAATATCGCCTGCGCTTGCGCCGCCCATACCATCACACACAACAGCAAGCGCCGCGCCATCAGATAAAACGTTTGCGGCAAAGGCGTCTTGATTAACCGGGCGCACTTTACCTTTATCGGTTTTAGCAAATATTCGCACCGTCTATTTCCTCCTTTGTTTTCTTTTTAAGTTGTCCGCATGAAGCGTCAATATCGGCGCCTAACGTACGTCTGATAGTTGCATTGACGCCAAGATTTTCAAGCTTTTTTTGAAAAGCGATAATTGCTTTTCGCTCGGGTTTTTTAAATGTGTTTTCCTTTACGGGATTTGCAGGAATAAGGTTAACGTGACACATCATTCCTTTTAACCTGCTTGCAAGTTCTCGGGCATTTTCTTCACTGTCATTAACGCCCTCAATTAATGCATATTCAAAAGAAATACGCCTTGTTGTTACCTTTTGATAGTCACGACACGCTTTAAGCAAAGCGTCTACGTTCCATTTTTTATTAACAGGCATTGTACGATTTCTTATTTCGTCGTTGGGCGCGTGAAGTGAAATAGATAACGTTATTGGCATATTGTATTCCGCCAATCGCTTAATACCACTTACAACACCCGATGTTGAAAGTGAAATGTGGCGAAGACCAATATTAAGACCGTTTTCATCGCTTACAAGCTTTAAAAACTGTATACTGTTTTCAAAATTATCAAGCGGTTCGCCCATACCCATCATAACGACATTGGATATTCGTATGTTATTATCACGATTGGCATAGGTAATCTGCGCCAACATTTCCGACGGTGTTAAATTTCTTGTAAGACCGTATAGCCCTGACGCGCAAAACTTACAACCCATACGACAACCAACCTGCGTCGATATACAAATAGTATATCCGTGTTCATACTTCATAAGTACTGATTCAATTAGTTCGCCGTCATATAGTTCGTAAACGTATTTTACGGTACCATCGATTTGTGATACGTATTTTTTTATAGGTTTTACCGTTGCAATATAACTTATAGCGCTTAATTTTTCGCGCAACAAAATTGGAATATTGGTCATTTCGTCAAAACTGTCAACGCCTGATTGCAACCACTTAAATAATTGTAATGCGCGAAATTTTGGTTGAGATAAATCAGTAACCAATTGTGTTATTGATTCCAAATCAAGAGACCTAATATCGATTTTGTCAGAAATAATATCACCTGCTTTTTTCAAGTAGCGCACAGTAAAAACCGTCACTGCCATCTTTGTGAGGCATAAAGGTATGCTGATATTTTAACTCAAAACTACTGTGTTTGTCAAGAAAGGCATTAATTACATCCTCGTTTTCGCATTTACGAAGCGTACACGTTGAATATAAAATACGTCCGTTTTCTTTTAAATAAGTAGCGCAGTTTTGGAGTATTTTGCTTTGGATATCGGTAATATCAGTATATTCACTAATATCCTTATATTTTATCTCGGGTTTGCGCCTTATAACGCCAAGACCCGAACAAGGTACATCGCAAAGAATAGCATCAAACTCGTCAAATTTTTTATTTATAATCGTAGCGTCGTTTTGACACACTGCAATATTTTTAAGTCCAAGTCTTTTGGCGCCTTTAGCGATTAAGTCTGCCCTTTTTTCATATAAATCACAAGCAATAATTTTGCCCGTGTTGTTCATATATTGCGCCATAGTAAAGGTTTTTCCGCCGGGAGCGGCGCAAATATCAAGAACCGATTCTTGTGAATTAGGGTTTAAAATTGAAACTGCAGTTTGGGAAGCAATATCTTGAACGTGAAAATCGCCTTCACGGTATGCAACGCTTTTGGTAACGTCAATCCCGCCCACGATTTCTAAAGCGCCGTCAAGTTGACACTTTTTGGTAGTAATTCCTTCATTGTTAAGTTTATTAATAAGCGACTCCAAAGAGAGATTTACAGTATTTGCGCGAATAGTAACCGGAGGCGCTAACAACGAAAACTCTAATAAAGCAATTGCATCATCAATACCGTAATCATTAATAAAACTTTCAACAATCCACTTTGGACAGGAAAATTTAACGCTTAAACTTTTTGCGTCGTTGCCGTCGGGCAGTTTGATTTCGCTACGCAAAACACTTCTTAAAACGCCGTTAACAAAGCCCGAAAGATGTTTTTGTTTCGAGTTTTTAATTAGTTTTACCGACTCATTCACTGCCGCGCTATCGGGGATTTTATCCATATACATTATTTGATAAAGCGCAATACGCATACTTTCGAGCGCTATGGGATGAACCTTTTTAAGCGGTGTTTTTATATGTTGAGACAGTACATAATCTAACGTTATTGTTCTATCTAAAACACCGTACACGCAAGCAGTAGCAAGCGCCTTGTCTGCGGCGGATAAATCCGACTCTTTTAAAAATTTATTAAGCGTTATATTTGAATATGCGCTTTCTCTTATTTCTAACAACACTTTAAGCGCAGTTTTTCTTGCAGTACTCATATTAATTCACTTTTGTTCCTGCCGAGATTTTATGACCGTTAAGCATTTGCATCGCGCTCATCACCTTTGCGCCCTCGGGTTGAACGGTAATAAGTTCTACACTTGCGTCTTTGCAAGAAATAATAAGGCAGTCGTCAGATTTAATTACAACACCGCATTCGCTTGATGTAAGATTTGTTTTATTTGCCTTTATTACTTTAATGCGTTTATCATTTATAAAACAAAAAGCGCACGGCCACGAATAAAAACCTCGTACTGCGTTGCAAATTTCATCAGCGGTTTTTGTAAAATCAAGGTGAGCCATTTCTTTTTTTATAATTGGCGCATAGGTGGCTTCGGCTTCATTTTGCTTAATTGGTGTTAGTGCTCCTTGCTCGGCTTTTTTAAGCGTAGATACCATTAATTCGGCAGAAAGTGGCGCCAAACGGTCAAATAGTTCTTCGGCAGTTTCATTTTCGCCAATATCAACTACCGTGGTTTCTAAAATGTCGCCTGTATCCATCCCTTCATCCATAAGCATTGTGGTAATACCCGTTTTACTTTCACCCGTTACAATCGACCACTGTATAGGCGAAGCGCCGCGAAGTTTTGGAAGTAATGATGCGTGCCCGTTAATACAACCGTATTTAGGTAAATCTAAAATTTCTTTGGGTAAAATTTTACCGTACGCTACAACAACTATTACGTCAGGATTAAGTTCTTTAAGTGTTTTTAATGCCTCACCATCTCGTAAGGTATTTGGTTGATATACGGAAATATTATTTTGTTGCGCTATAACCTTTGTTGCAGGCGGAGTCAACACCTGTTTTCTTCCAACCGGTTTGTCAGGTTGAGCAAAAAGAGCTACAATATCGTATTTTTCATCAATAAGTTTTTGAAGAGTTACTGCCGCATAATCGGGAGTGCCCATAAAAACAACTCGCATATTAACTATTTACTCCTTTTTGCGTGGTCAATATATAATACGCCGTCAAGGTGTTCTATCTCGTGGCATAATGCTCGCGCCATAAGACCTTCACCCGACACGGTAATATTTTCACCGTACCTATTTTGAGCGCGTACACTAACCTTCATAGGTCGTGTTATAACTTCGCTTTTATTTGGAATAGAAAGGCATCCCTCATCACCTGTTTGGGTTTCTTCGCTCATTTCGGTAATAACGGGGTTTATTAATTCAAGAACACCCTCACCTATATCAATAACGCAATATCTGCGTAAAATGCCTACCTGCGGTGCGGCAAGACCTACGCCTTCGGCGGCATACATAGTCTCTAACATATCATCAAGCGTTTGATGTAATTTTTCATCAAAGGTCAGTTGTGTGCGACAAACCTTGCGCAACACGTCGTCACCAATTTTTACAATATTGCGTTTTGCCATAGTAATCCTCATTTATATTATATTTTCGGGGTTAATATCAACACCGATATAAGTATCTTTTTTTAATTTTATATCCGTAGCGACGCGTATCATATCGCGAAAACGCGCACTATTTTTTGTTTTTATTATTATGCGATATCTATACTTGTTATTAACTTTAGGTATCGTTGCAGGCGTAGGACCTAAAATAATAAGTTTTATGTCCTTATACTCGTTGTTTATTGCATTTTTAATATTTGTAAAAACTTGATTTATAGTATCGTTCGCCACATTAACGTCAAAAGACTGAACGTAAATCATACATATATCGCAATATGGTGGAAAAATCATAAGTTTACGATTTAGTATTTCTTCATTAAAAAATGCATCGTAATCTTGATTTTGCGCCAAAGTAATGATGTTGTTGTCGGTATCGTTGGTTTGAATAACGGCGACGCCCGGGTCGTCCGACCTGCCGGCGCGACCAACAACCTGAGTAAGCAGCGAGAAGGTGCGTTCAAATCCGCGATAATCATCGCTATACAACGCTCTGTCGGCACCAATTACACCAACAACCGTAACACGTGGAAAATCAAGACCTTTCGCCACCATTTGAGTACCAAGCATAATATCGTACTCACCGTTTGCAAAAGCGGTAAGATAATTTGAATAAGAATCCTTTGTCCCTGTACTGTCGGCATCAAGACGTAAAATTCTTGCCGTTGGGAATAAAAGACTTAATTCTTCTTGTAATTTTTGTGTGCCCGAACCTGAAAAATGGAAAAACTCATTACCACACTCGGGACATCTTTCTGGTAAAGTATGCGATGCGCCGCAATAATGACACATAAGACGCTTATTTGCCGAGTGATAGGTTAACGAAATACTGCAATTTTCACAACTTGCTACCCAACCGCAACCGTTACAACTGACATAGGTATTATGACCGCGACGGTTAAGCAAAATTATTGCCTGTTTTTTATTTTCAAGCGCCTCGCCAATCTTTAAAGCAAGTTCACGACTTATATTTGAGGAATTACCCTCATTAAGTTCGTTGCGCATGTTTACAAGTCTAACCTCGGGTAGAGCCGCATTACCGTAACGCTCGGCAAGGGTAAAGAGTTTATACTTGCCTCCTATTGCATTACTGTAACTTTCAACCGACGGTGTAGCCGATGCCAAACAAAGCAAACACTTGTGATACGCCGACCTAAAACGCGCTAAATCGCGCGCATGAAAACGCGGAGATTTTTCGGATTTATAGGTATGCTCTTGCTCTTCGTCTATAATTATTAAGCCAAGTTTTTCAAATGGGGCAAAAATAGCGCTTCGAGTACCAATTGCTATAAGAGCTTGACCCTGCTTTATTCTACCCCACTCATCCATACGTTGCCCAAGCGACATCGCGCTATGAAATACTGCAATTTTGCTACCATAACGTTCGCTGAAAATTTTTATCATCTGTGGTGTAAGGGCAATTTCGGGCACCATAATTATGACACCCTCACCGCGAGAAGACACGTCATCAACCAATTTAAGAAAAACCTTGGTTTTACCGCTACCTGTAACGCCGTAAAGCAAAGCAGTTTCACCACTAACGGATTTTTGAAGTTTAGTTAAACCTTGGTATGCTGTTTGTTGCTCATCGGTTAAAACTATCGGCTCGCGATTAATCTTATCACCTTTTACAAAAGGCAGGCGGAATTCTTGCTTTTCAAAAGAAACAATTATGCCTTTTTTCTCAAGTGAATTTATAACTGACGTTGATACACCCGTAAAATATTGAAGTTCTTTTACCGATACGCTACCTGCCGCATCTACAATATCAAAAATTTCTTGTTGACGCGCAGTAAGTTTAACGTTTTGTGAAATTTCGTTATTAATACGCACCCAACGACGAGTAATATCCTGCATACGACGGGTTGGAACTTGAGTTTTAATAACGGCTTGTTTAACGTATAAATCGTTTAATATCTCACTTGCGTTATCGTAAAGTTGCTCTATCTTTTTTAACGGTTGTTCTCCGTTTTTAGATAAAAACTCAAAAATTTCAAGTTCACAGATATTTAAAAGCGAAGTTGAGCAAAATTCGTTATTTACCGAGTAATAGTCAGAAAGTCGATAGTTAAGTCCCGCAGGTAACATTGTATGTATAGCATCAAAATAGGTGCAAAAAACATTACTTTTGAGCCACTTGCACATTTTTATCATCTCATCATTGAGAATGGGGGCGCTATCGGTAACGGAAAAAATTTCCTTGGTTTTTGAATTTATTTCGCCCTCGGAAACATTTAAAATCATACCCTGTTTTTTAATATTTCCTTTACCAAACGGAACGGTTACTCGACATCCTGATTTTACCGTTTCTTTTAATCCTTCGGGTACTGCGTAGGTATAACACTTATCAAAAGAGCCGGTAGCACCGTCGATTACAATTTCTGCAACCATATGACACATACCGAACCCTCCTTTAAAGCATTAGTT
>JAFYQN010000027.1 GCA_017559885.1 Clostridia bacterium | reverse complement strand
ATAGGTTCAAAACTGCGCCCTTCAAAATACTTTTCTAAACCGCTACCTTCAACATAATAGTGTGACCAATTTCCGGGGCCTTTGCCAGAAGCAAATATAACGTAATCATCTTTACCTGTAAGAGGTATAAATATCCTTCTTACGGATGGTGGAATAAATCCGCCATATAATTTTACTTCATCATCAAATTCAAGTTGTATAGCCATTTCATTATACTTTAAATTCGTGACATCAGACTCTTTGGAATAGCAAGCACACGTCATGCCATATTTTTCGTATTTATACCACTCCTCAATGTGTTTGGCAATTTTATGATTAAATTCTTTATCGGTTGATACCGATTGCATACCGTCTTTATAAAAGGTAACCGTAGCAGGTGCTATAATGGTGCTTTGCCAAATTTTTTGGGGTTGGTTAGAAACAACCTCTTCACTTTTAGATTCATCAGTTTCTTGCACAATCGACTGATTATCTTGAGTGACGTAAACAAAATCTTTTAAAACAGAAAGTTCTGCACTGCTTTTGCTATCAGGCATTTTGCGACAAGCGGTCAAAGATAAAACCAACGATACTGCAATAATTATTGATAAATATTTTTTCATATCATACGCCCCTTTCACTTAATAAGTACACTTTTTAAGCATCGAGGTTACAAGCATCAAAAATATTCTTTATACCACACCAAGAAGGTATAAACAGTCCAAATCTTGCGGCTAAGGTCGGCTTTACCAGCTTTGTGTGTGTCGAGCAATTTTACAAGTTTTTGTGTGTTAAAATATTTATCTGCTAGTTCGCTTGTAAACTCGGTTTTTACCGTGTTGTAATATTCATCCTCGCAAAGCCACTCGCGAATAGGCACAGGGAAACCAAGCTTGTCCTTTTGCGCGGTAACTCGAGGTAATGTTTTTTCTGCCGCGCGGCGAAGCGCTACCTTTGTGGCGACGTTGTTAACCCTGCAATCAAGTGGTAACGTAGCCGCTAAATCCATTATATTTTTATCAAGGAAAGGTACTCTTAGCTCTAGCGAGTTTGCCATACTGGTTTTGTCTGCCTTGAGTAATATGTCGCCCATAAGCCACATATTTATATCAAGATATTGCATCTTGGTAACGTCATCTTTGTTGGCGACCTCGTCATAAAACTTATCACACAACACCTTTGGAGCAGGAGCGTCTTTTGCAATCTCGCTTTTAAGAAGAGCGTCTCGCTCTTTTTTAGAAAAGATGTTGGCGTTTCCTATGTAACGCTCTTCTATTGTTTTGCCTCTACGAATAAGATAGTTCACGCCGTGAATCTTTGGCAAATATTCGCACACCTTAGACACCACTCGTCTAAATGCAAACGGCAAACGGTCATAAATTGTAAGGGTTATCGGCTCTTGATATATTCTATATCCGCCAAAAAGCTCATCCGCGCCCTCGCCCGACATTACAACCTTTACGTGTTCAGACGCTAGTTTGCTTACAAAATATAGCGCTATCGACGCAGGGTCAGCAAGCGGCTCATCCATATGGTACTGAATTTTTGGAAATGTTGACCAGTACTCCTCGGGAGTGATAATCTTTGATATATTTTCTACGCCTATAGTATCGGCAAAGGTCTTGGCAAAGGCGATTTCGTTATATCGGTCGCCATCGCGGCTCTCGAATCCTACGGTAAAGGTTTTATCTACCTTTGCGGATGATGCGATATAGCTGGAATCAATGCCGCTAGAAAGAAAAGATCCTACCTCTACGTCGGCGATTTTGTGCGCCTCGACCGATTCGCGAATTGTTTTGTCGATTTCGTCTGCGTAAAAATCGACTACACCGGGAATAGTTTTAAACTCGGGTCTAAAATAACGTGTTTTGGTAATTTCACCGTTTTTGAAAACAAAATAATGCGCAGGTGGAAGTTTGTAAACGCCCTTAAAAAAGGTTTCTTCGGTTGGTGAATACTGAAATGACAAATAGTGCGCCAGCGCTTCTTCGTTAAGTTGCTTATAAAAATCGGGGTGATGTATAAAAGCTTTTATTTCGGAACCAAAAATAAAACTATTTTCGGTTTTGGTGTAGTAAAACGGTTTTATGCCAAACATATCGCGAGCGCCAAAAATGCTTTTATCGTTTTGATTGTAAACAACAAAAGCAAACATACCGCGAAGATTTTTTACCACGTCACAGCCCCACTCTTCATAACCGTGCAACACTACTTCACTGTCGGCATTGCTTGAAAAGGTATGACCCAAAGCAATAAGTTGGTCGCGAAGTTCTTTATAATTATAGATTTCGCCGTTAAACACCAATATCAACGACCTGTCTTCGTTAAACATTGGTTGATTTCCGCCTTCAAGGTCGATTATACTAAGTCTACGAAAACCAAGCGCAATATCGATATCGGCATAAATGCCTGCTGAATCGGGACCGCGATGAACGATAGCATCCATCATGGTCTTTAAAACTTCGCCGTCGTCTTTAATATAGTTTGTAAAACCTACAAATCCACACATAAAGTAAATTTCCTTCTCTTAAAATTTCTTTTATTATATACTAAAAAACCTTGCTTGTCTTTAATTTTTTTAAAATCAAACTTAACAACACACCGCAAAATGCGCCACAAATTGCGCCAAGCAAGATTAAAAACGGTAAAATTTTTACAACGCCTACGCCTACAAAAATCATTGCCGCAAAGCACTGAAATATGTTATGCATCGCGCCGCCTGCAATGCTTGTGCCTATGGCGCTTACCGATTTAAAACGGCTTAAAACGCTTGCCGTTATCATTGACGCTATACCGCCCGACAATGAGAACAAAAATGATATTGGCGAGCCAAAAATCAACGCCGACAAACATATTCGGGTAATGTTTACCATCCACGCGCCCTTTGTATCGCCGCAAAAAATAAGCGTTAGCACAATCGCGTTTGAAAGACCGATTTTAACGCCGGGTATTATCGCCGCCAAACTTATTGATAAGTAGTTTTCGAGATACCCAACTATAAGACAAATCGCCACCAAAAGCGCATAAACGGCTACGCGTTTTATATCTATTCTATTGTTACGATTGTCTTGTTTGGCAGACATAAAATGCTTTCACCCTTTTTTGAAATTTTGCCGCTATTTACACAAACTTGATTTTTGCAGGTAGCGTTGTCCATATAGACTACACCATCTTTAATAATAATTGTGTTTGTGTCGGTTGTGATAATATTGTCTTTATTAATACTTCCACTATAAATTTCTTTATTGTTTTGCTTTATAATCACGCGGTCGCCCTGTTTTGAAAAGGGTAACCATAAAAGAAATGACAAAACAAACGCTAATGCCACCGAGCCAATTACAACTATATCTCCCTTTTTCAAAAACATCACCGCCTTATATATTTATATTATAATATATTATTTTAACATATCTTTACAAAAAAGTGAAGAAGTAGTATAATAAACTTTATGAAAAAGATTATTTCACTTAATTTAAGTCTTGTCCTGTTGCTACTGTGCGGATGCGCAGCTAATCAGGAAAATAGTGATACGCGTTTTATGCTTGACACCGTAGTGACACTCACTGCCACTTGCAACAGTGAAACACTTGACGGCGCTTTTTTGTTGTGCCAAGATTACGAAAAGATGCTAAGTCGTACAATTGAAGGTAGCGACACTTATAACCTTAACACCTCTAACGGATTTGTTGAGGTTAACGAGCACACAAAAAATATAATAGAACGGTCGGTTTATTACGGCGATTTATCAAACGGTAAGTTTGACATAACAATATATCCAGTAAGTTCACTTTGGGATTTTAATGGCGAGGTTATTCCTTCGCATAACGAAATCGCCGAAGCGCTTAAAAACGTTGATTACCAGAGCATAGAAATTAACAAAAACAATATTAATCTTAACGGCAAGCAAATTGATCTTGGTGGCATCGCTAAGGGATATATTGCCGATAGATTACTCGAGTACTTTAAACAAAACAACACGCCTGAGGGTATAATAGATTTGGGCGGAAATATTATTGTTTGGGGCAAGCGCGACTACACTATTGGCATAAAAAAGCCGTTTTCAAACGGCGACCTTGCCGCTAAAATAAAGATAAATAACAAAACGGTGGTAACTTCGGGCACGTATGAACGATATATTCCTACTAGCATAAAAATTTATCATCATATATTAGACCCCGAAACGGGCTATGCTTGTGAAAGCAACCTTAGTTCTGCCACTATAATTGGAAACAGTTCTTTTGACGCCGACGCGCTATCTACTTTATGTATTCTTGTAGGTCTTGAAAAAGCGAAAGAAATCATAGAAAACACCCCCGACACCGAGGCGGTTTTTATAGATACCGACGGAAATTTGCACTATACAACAGGGTTATCTTTAAACAATCAGATTTTTACCCTCAAATAATACTTTATTTATTTACAATTATAATATATAATATATCTATTACAATATTTACAAAGAGGTAAATTATGGGATTACTTACAGTTATTTTTGGTAATTACAGCGAAAAAGAAATAAAGCGTATCAGGCCTATACTTAACAAGGTTCTTTCTTATGAAGACGAATACCGTCAGCTCACCGACGAGCAACTTCGCGCTAAAACCGATGAATTTAAAAACCGCCTTTCTGTAGGCGAAACACTTGATGATATTTTACCCGAGGCATACGCAGTTTGCCGCGAAGCAGGCGACCGCGTACTTGGTATGCGTCACTTCCCCGTTCAAATTTTGGGCGGTATTATACTGCATCAAGGTCGTATTAGCGAAATGAAAACCGGTGAAGGTAAAACTCTTGTTGCAACCTTGCCGGCATATCTTAACGCGCTTACAGGCAAGGGCGTTCATATTGTAACGGTCAACGACTATCTTGCAAAGCGTGACTCTGAGTGGATGGGTAAACTCTACCGATTCTTGGGTTTATCGGTTGGTCTTATTATTCACGGTATGACCAAGGACGAAAAACGCGCTTCTTATGAAGCGGATATTACCTACTGCACCAACAACGAGTTGGGTTTTGACTATTTGCGCGACAATATGGTGACCTACAAAAGCCAAAAGGTTCAGCGCGAACACAACTTTGCCATCGTTGACGAGGTTGACTCTATTCTTATAGACGAGGCGCGTACTCCGCTTATCATTTCGGGTCAGGGCAGCAAATCTACCGACCTTTACACTCGCGCAAACTCTTTTGCCAAAGCGCTTAAGATGGTTAAGGTTAAAGAAATGGATGATAAGGCAAGTGACGAAGATGCGGCTTATGACGGCGACTACGTTGTAGACGAAAAGGCGCACACCGCAATCCTTACCCCCGAAGGCGTTAAAAAAGCCGAACAATATTTCCAAATCGAAAATCTTAACGATAGCGAAAATATCGAGGTTGCGCACCACATAAATCAGGCAATTCGCGCTCACGGTATTATGAAGCGTGACGTTGACTACGTTGTAAAAGACGGCGAGGTTATTATCGTAGACGAGTTTACAGGTCGTCTTATGTACGGCAGACGATACAACGAAGGTCTACATCAAGCAATCGAAGCAAAAGAAGGCGTAAAGGTAGAGCGAGAGTCTAAAACCCTTGCTACCATTACCTTCCAGAATTTCTTCCGCCTTTATAACAAACTTTCGGGCATGACGGGTACCGCTATGACCGAAGAAACCGAATTCCAAGAAATTTACCGTCTTGACGTTGTTGAAATACCAACCAACAAACCCATTGCTCGTATTGATGAAAACGACGCGGTTTACAAAACCGAACAGGCAAAGTTTAACGCGGTTATTGAGCATATTATAGAGTGCCACAAAAGAAATCAACCTGTACTTGTTGGTACGGTTACTATTGAAAAATCGGAACTTTTATCATCCATGCTCAAACGACGCGGTATAAAGCATAACGTTCTTAACGCAAAACATCACGAAAAAGAAGCCGAGATTATCGCGCAGGCAGGTGTGCCGGGCGCCGTTACAATCGCAACCAATATGGCAGGTCGTGGTACCGATATTATGCTTGGCGGTAACGCTGAATATATGGCAAAAGCAGCGTTGCGTCACGATGGTTTAAGCGAAGAAATGATACTTGAAGCTACGGGCTTTGGCGAAACCGACAACGCCGACATCATTAACGCTCGAGAGAAATATAAGGAATATTACAATCAATTCAAAGCCGAAATCGCGCCCTTTGCCAACGAGGCAAGAGAAAGTGGCGGTCTTTGCATAATCGGCACCGAGCGTCACGATTCACGCCGAATTGACAATCAGTTGCGCGGTCGTGCAGGTCGTCAGGGCGACCCCGGTAGTACCAAGTTTTATATCTCGCTCGAAGACGACCTTATGCGTCTTTACGGCGGCGAGCGTATTTCGGGTATTATGGGCACAATGAAAATTGACGAAAATCTACCCCTTGAAAGCGGAATGCTTTCAAAAACTATCGAGGGCGCTCAAAAACGTAAAGAGGGCATCAACTTTGCTTCACGTAAGAGCGTGCTTGAATATGATGATGTTATGAACAAGCAACGCGAACTTATTTACGAACAACGTAACCGCGTGCTTGACGGCGAAGACATTAAAGACACTGTGCTTGGTATGATTGACGATACAATCGACGTATATACAAAAATCTACCTTGCGCAAGACGATGACGATAACGAACGTGACATAAAAGGTTTGCGCGAACACTTTGGCGGTTGGATAATCGAACCGGGCGATACACAGTTTACCACCGAAAAACTTGAAGGTCTTGAAATTGAAGACGTCGCCGAAAAACTTAAAGCGGTAGCGCACAAAAAATATGAAGATCGCGAAGAAGCATTTGGCGAAAATATTATGCGTGAAATTGAACGCGTGGTACTTCTTAGAAGCGTAGACAGCAACTGGATGGATCACATCGACGCTATGGATCAGTTGCGTCAAGGTATTGGTCTTCGCGGTTATGGTCAACACAACCCCGTTGTTGAATATCGCAACGAAGGATATGAAATGTTCTCGGCTATGACCGACTCTATCCGTGAACAAACTGCTAAACTTGCGCTTTCGGTTCAAGTGCGTAAAAACGAAGAGGTTAAACGCGAAAAGGTTGCCGAAGAAACCTCTGCAGGTGACAACAAACCTCTTACCGTGCGCGGCAAAGGCGTCGTTAGCAAAAACGCTTTGTGTCCTTGCGGTAGTGGCAAAAAGTACAAGCGTTGTTGCGGTAAGGACGAAGAGTAAATGAATAAACTAAAAAAAGCATTAAAACTCTTTATCGTATTTTTTAAAATCGGCGCTTTTACTTTTGGTGGCGGTTACGCAATGATACCGCTTATTCAACACGAAGTATGCGATAAAAACAAGTGGATAACCGAAGAAGATATTTTAGACATTGTTGCTATTGCCGAGTCAACACCCGGACCAATCGCAATTAACTCTGCTACCTTTGTAGGTTATAAAATTTGCGGCATTTTGGGTTCAACTGCAGCAACACTTGGTGTTGTTGTCCCATCTTTTTTAACCATGCTTTGCATATTTTTCCTTTTAGATAAATTTCAAGAGCAACCCGTAGTGCAATACGCCTTTTTAGGCATTCGCGCCTGTGTTTTAGCGCTTGTTATCAAAGCGCTTATATCAATGTATAAAAAGTGCGCAAAAACTTGGGTTTCTTATACCGTTATTGCCTTTTCGGTTATAATGTCGGTAGTGATATCCGAATTTGTTGAAATAAACACATTTTACATCATTTTGTCCTGCGCTGTGTTTGGACTTATTAGTTACTCCATTCTCAGAAGGAGGGCTAAAAAATGATTATATTTAAATTGTTAGAACTTTTTTGGGCATTCTTTAAAATAGGCGCTTTTACCTTTGGCGGCGGTCTTGCAATGTTAAAATTAGCGCAAGACGTGGTTTTGGAAAAAGGATGGCTCCAGCCCGACCAAATCGTTAATTTTGTTGCTTTAAGCGAGTCAACTCCCGGTCCTTTTGCTATAAATATGGCGACCTACGTTGGCGCCGATGAACAAGGTTTTAAGGGCGCGCTCTTTGCGACTCTTGGCGTTGTGCTTCCCTCGTTTATAGTTATTTTAATTGTGGCTCACTTTTACAAACAGTTTCAAAACAGTCACATTGTTAAAGGTCTTATGACGGGACTTAAACCTACCGCTATCGGTCTTATCGCTTCGGCGGTAATTTCAATGGGAATTACGGTATTTTTCCCCGACGGATTTACAACTCAAATTTTTAGCACACAACAGTTTTATATATCTATTGCGATTTTTGCAATAAGTTTGTTCTTGGTGTTTTTTAAGAAATTAAAAATACCGCCTGTGCTTATTATTTGTATTTCAGCCGTTCTTGGCATTGCGGCAGGTTATATTTTTGATATACCGTTAGCATAAACAAAAACACCTTATGACTTTTGTTGTCATAAGGTGTTTAATTTTTAACCAAGCATTATTTTTTTGTATGCATCTATATGTTCTTGTTTTACGCCACGGTCAAGCAAGAAGTTTTGTATCGCGGTAGAAAGTTTACCGTCTGTGCAGTAATGGCTTTCCATAAACGCTTTGTTCATCATACCCCAACGTCCGTCAACATTAGAGTTTGAAATGTTGTGTTGTATAAGGTCGTTTGGACCAAACGTACCGCCTATGCCGTCGCCTCGCCAACGGTTGTCGTGTGAAAAGGCATATGAAGTAATTTCGTAGTCACGGGTTAGGTCTTCATAGTTTACGCCAAGCAAACCGTTTAATATAAATGCCATACTGCCTGTTCTATCGTTACCGTGGTTGCAGTGCAAATAGATTGGATAATTGCTTTCATCAGCAAGAAGTTCAAAAATTTGAGGATAATTTTGTCTTATTTCTTTTTCGGTGTTACCACCGCCCAAAACGTAGTCGTAGTGAGCGCTTGTGTCAAAGAAATAATAATTAAGTCCTGTTTTTTCTACCGGACCGTGTGAATCCCAAGATGCAGTTGAACGTATGTCGATATCGGTCTTAATTCCAAGCGCTTTAATAGTGCTAATGCCCAAATCGGTAATATCATCCAATCTTGCTCCGCGATAGATTTTTTCGTATTTAATGGTCTTGCCGCTTTCGGTTTTCCAACCGCCCATATCGCGCACGTTGTTAACACCGTCAATTTCAATAAAGCGAGCAGGCGCGTCCTTTACGTAAAACGTTCCGCCGCCTCGCGGTTTATCGTTAAACGAACCCAAAACCTTCCAATAATATGTTTTACCGGGCACACATATACCGTTTTTAAACACTTTTCCTTTTATCTGACATACATAAGCGTTTGAAAAATCCTTATTTTCTGATATATATACCGTATAGTTTTGACTGCCATCACCCTTCCAAGTAATAGGAAGCGTTTGATAGTCTAACACATAGGCAGAATACTCGCTTAAATAAGTATACTGCGCGTCAGGGGTTGTTGCATCAAGATATGCGCGCAAAATAGGGTCACACAAATCGACCTCTACTACGGTATCGTAATCTATAACAATATCGTCATTATTAGTCGAACTGTTATTTGATACGTCCGGCTGATTATCAACGGATTGATTATCGCTTGTGGTTGAATCTTCGCTTGATATGGTATTACCGCTTTCATCAACAATAATTTCTTCATACTCTACTTGAATGTCGTCACTTAAATTTTCACTATCTGCAGCACTACATCCGCACACACATAAAAGCATAGCAAAAACCAGAAATAAAGTAATAATTTTTTTCATAAATATCCTCTGTTTATTAAAGCACCTACTACAAAATAGCAGGTGCTTTAAATTTTTATAAATTATCTAACTTTACGAGCAAATACGATTGCTGCGCCAGCAAGAGTTGCCATTGCAACTACTGATGCAAGATTGTCGCCTGTAGAAGGTGATTTGCCGCTTGTGTCGGTATTTTCGTTACCGATGGTTGGAGGTGTTTCGTAACCTGCAGGCAATACCTTAGGAATAACCAAAGCTGCCTTTGTTACAGGAACTTTACCTTCAGCGTCTGAATAAATCAAATGACAGGTTTCACAAGTATAGTGAGCTTTTGTGCCTTCCATTCTATCGTTTGCAGGAACTTCATCAACCTTAACGATGTCATGACCTGCAGGGTCAGAAACTACGGTTGACTTGTTACCGCAAATGTTACATTTGATTTCCATTTCTTCATCGGTATAGCAGTCACCGCTAACAGCCATTTTGCCTGTTAATTCATAATCGTGGTCTTTACACTCGTAACCGCAATCAATACAAACTGCGTTGCTATAGTTGTGTTTTTCAACCTCGTCATCAGCAAGAGCGTTACTGTCGTGGTCTATTCTACCGTTATCAATTGAGCAAACGAACCAGTGACCGTTTTCATCATACATAACGATGTAGTTGCCTTCGCCGTCTTTATCTTTAAGGTGTGTACCTAAACCTGTGCTAAGATCAGCATCGGTTACTGCTGCGCTCATAGGAGCCATAACGTCGTCAGATGTGAACTTATTTTCACACTCTTCGCAGTACCAATATTCTGTGTGACCTTCTTTTTCACAGTGACCTGGGTCTGCAGGAACGTATGTGAGGTCGTGACCGGGAGCAGTATTTGTAGGAATTACTGTTGTATAATTACAGTATTCACAAACTGTATATGTACCTGGATCGGTTACACAGTCGCCGGGGTCATCGTATGTATTTAACGAGTTGTGCAAGCATTTGTAATCACAAACTGAACATTCAAATACGCCTGCGCTTTCTTCTACCCATTCGTGGTCAGCTACGCCGCCGGCTGACTTAAGACCACAATCTTCACATTCCCAAACGTGGGTTTCAGCATCAATTGTTGATGAAATTGCGCCGTGGAAAGCACGGAGTTCAGGGCCGTTTTCACTCATGAACCATGTGTTTTCCCAGTCAAGGTTTGAAGCTGCTGCCTGGAAAGCAAAGCCGGTATCAGTTACCTGCTTAACATTGGTTTCAGCGAATTCAGCAGTTGTTGAAGCCGTACCCCAACCACTTGGATTGGTTGCAGTAACCTTACCTGCTGGCATATCGGTTATAACATTATTAAAGAATGTTCTTACGGTATTTCCATTTTCATCTTTAGCGTTATAGAAAACTGGATCTGAATAATACTCTCTACGGAATGGGTCGCTACCTAAAATAATAGCGTTAGTTATTGATGCCTTAACAAGTTTACCACTATCATCCATTACACCGTTGTTATTACTTGCGGCAAGAACACCCATGTTTTTATTTTGTTCGGTATTGTAAGCATAGTTACCTCTTACAAGGATATTGCTTAATATTGATACGTCTTCTGCACCACCATCTACAACGATGCCTTGCTCACCATAGTAATTTATGCTACCAACAGCAGAAAGATAGCAGTTCACAACAGCAATAGTATCATAATAAACAATACCATTAATTTTACCATCGTAATTAGGGCCCCAAGAAGCACCGCTGATTACACCAATACGACGAGTTGAAGTAAAGTATGAATTTCTAACAGCTACATTCTTACAAACGTTACCAACAACGTTGCCGTTGCCATCTTTGTAGCCGCCGTCGTATCTTGGGAAAAGACCAACGTCACTTTTGTTTGTTGTTAGACCATCAGCCCAAATACCATAAATAGTAACACCGTTACCATCAAAATTACCGTTAAAGCCAGATGCACCTAAGCTAGACCAGTCTTTTTTACCAGAAAGGCCGGCAAGATAATCTTTGGTTGCTTCAGCACTGTCAAGAGCCAAAAGTGTCTGAAGATCTACAACGCTTTCAGGTTGCATAACAAAAATTTTAACACTGTCGTCAACTTTATAGAATTTACCGGTTGAGTTTGCTGCATTTATACCGGTACAGCAATAAGCCAACTGCTCGGCAGTTTTAATAATGTATGGGTCAGCTTCGGTACCTGTACCGCTTGCAAAGCTTGATGCCTTTGTACCGTCCCAATAATCAATTTTGCTAACATCGCACGCGTCTGCCTCGATAGCGATGCTGCCTGTAAACAAAGATACTGCAAGAACTGCAAAAGCAAATACAAATGCCAATACCTGTTTACTGTTTTTAAATAATCTTGTCATTTAAAAACCATCCTTTCGTGTAAGGGTAACCCCTTTTTTATTACGTTGATGTGGATAATCTTTTTTTAATGGAGATACTAATCCACATTTACAATATGTACACATACATTGTAATATAAATTACACAAAATTTCAATAGTTTTTTAAAGAAATTTATGATTTTTTGTTAGAATTTTTAATAAAATTATATAAGACACAATATAGTGTGTCAAACATTTTAACCGCCTACTAATTATTACCTATTCACTGTTACTTTTACTGCAAAAAAATAAACACCTCTCAAATGAGAGGTGTTATATTTTTTGCTTTAGT
>JAFYQN010000195.1 GCA_017559885.1 Clostridia bacterium | reverse complement strand
GATAAGACTTGTAATTTTTATAATGCGGTGAGTAATACTTTGCACAACACCCCATCTTTTGCGCGCCGCCGCTTCGGATATTTCGGGTAGCAGTAACGTAGACAACGCGTTTAATAACGTTGACGGAAAGAAAAGTATAGGTAGCGCCATACCTTTTATCATACCAAAAAGCGCAATTCCATTACCCCCGTAAACCGAACCCGACAGGCAAATTGGAACAAGAATATTTTCTATCATGCGCAGTAGCGAGTTTAGATATCTGCCCGATGTAATAGGTAACGCAATATGTGATATTGTGGGCAATAATTTGTAGGGTTTTCGGGCTGCGGGGGAGGAAATAATAAGTTTTTTAAAATCTAAACGATAACGTATGTAAATGTACAGGCAAGATACTGCTTCCGCAATGGAATCTCCTGTAAAAACGGCGGCGCAAGCATATTGAAGTCCGATGTTATCGTATTTTGTCACAATTAGCATAATTATAGCGATACGCACCAACTGTTCAAGAAGTTGCGCCGTGGACGGCGGCGAGGCGCGTCGTCTTGCCATAAAATAACCCTTTACACAACTGCAAATTCCCATAAAGGGAAGGGAAAAGGCAAGGGTTTTAAGCGATAACGTTGCGCGAGCGTCGTACAATATATTATTTGCAATAAATTCGGCGCCAAAAAACAGTACGGTAACCGTAATTGTTGCAATAACGAGCGATAATTGTATGCACCGCATTAAAATTCTTTTAACGCCTGCTTTATTTCCAAGCACCAATTCTTCACCGGTTAGACGTGTTACCGCGGTACAAATACCGCTTGTAGCAAAGGTTGCCGCAAACATATATACCGAAAAGACAAGTTGATAAAGGCCTATGCCTTCGGCTCCAATCGCGGCGGCAAGCCACACCTTAAAAAATATGCCTGCAAATCGTAAAATTAACGAAGACGTTGTTAAAATAGCGGCATTTTTTATAAATACAGTTTTTTTCATAAGTTCACCTAAAATATATTTATGTGTTTTACTGTTGAAAAAGAATAAAATTTAATGTAAAATAGGGATTGTAAAAAACGTAGGGGAGGCGGAAGTTATGCAGACACCGCTTGCAGATAGAATCAGACCGGCAACAATCGATGAAGTAGCAGGACAAAAGCATCTATTGGATAAGGGAAAAATATTACGCAAAATAATAGAATCGGGCAACATACCAAACCTAATATTTTATGGTCCGTCGGGCGTAGGCAAAACCACGGTTGCTAAAATTATTGCTTCGCAAACAGGTAAAAAACTTTGTTATCTTAACGCTACTACCGCATCTACCGCCGACATTAAAGATATAGTAGGGGAAATTGGTACCGTTGAAGCGTCAAACGGAATACTGCTTTACCTTGATGAAATTCAGTATTTTAACAAAAAACAGCAACAAATTTTGCTGTCGTATATTGAAAACGGTGATATAACGCTTATAGCGTCCACAACCGAAAATCCATACTTTTACGTTTATAATGCAATTTTAAGCCGTTCTACCGTTTTTGAATTTAAAACGCTTGCAAGCGAGGACATTGCAGTTTTGTTAAAACGTGCATTATCGATTATAAGCCAAGAACAAAAAAGAGAAATTAAAGCCGATGAAGAGAGCATAAACAAGATTGCTCGCGCCGCCGCAGGCGACGTAAGGCGCTCGCTTAATATGCTTGAATTATGCGTTATGTTAACCATAAATGATGAGCAACCCGAACTGAACGACGACGTTGTAGAGCAAATTTTACAAGGCAACTCGGTGCGTTATGACCGCGAGGGCGACGAGCATTACGATATTATTTCGGCGTATCAAAAATCAATGCGCGGCAGCGACCCTGACGCCGCAATTTACTACCTTGCGCGACTACTTGCCGCAGGCGATTTGCCAAGCGCTTGCCGACGCCTTTTGGTGTGCGCCAACGAGGATGTTGGTCTTGCGTATCCGCAGATAATTCCTATAGTTAAGGCGGCGGTTGATACCGCTATGACGGTAGGTTTGCCGGAAGCTCGATTACCGCTTGCAAACGCAGTAATTCTTGTTGCAACAAGTCCTAAATCGGTATCGGCGCACGACGCTATAAATGCCGCGATGGCAGATGTTGAACGTGGCATAGGCGGCGATATTCCTCGCCATTTACAAAACAAACATTTCGACGGGGAAGACGCCGAAATCAAAGGACAACACTATTTATATCCACATTCATATCCTATGCATTATGTAAACCAACAATATTTACCGGATAATATAAAAAATAAAAAATACTATAAATTTGGGGATAATAAAAACGAGCAAAGTTTTAAAGATTATTGGGATGCAATAAAAAAGTAAACGGGGTGTTTTTATGACCTTTGCTTTACCGAACAAAACGCGTATATTATGGCAATTGCGAACAGGTTTTATAATTGCCCCAATCTACGCTTTAATTGTCGGTTTTTGTAGAATTTATCCGTCCATAGTATTGCCGACCGCAATTGTTTTGTCAATTGGGTCGGTTTTTCTTTTGATATATATATCTTTTTACTTAAAATCTTATAAAATTACCGTCGACGGCTCAATATTTTATCTTTCTAAAGGAATAATATTTAAATCTACAGTAATTATTCCAAATCCAAGCATTGCATTTAAAAAAAGCATATCAACACCATTAACACGTTATTTAAATCTTAAATGCGTTATATTAAAGATTGCTTACGGTTGGGTTTTTATACCTGAAATCGACTGTGAAGTTGTAGAACGTATAATAGGAACGGTAAATAATGAATAATAACAAGTATCTTGCTCATCCAATAACAGTATTTTTATTATTAAAATCGTGGTGGTTTGTTTTTACAGCGCCGTTTGCGCGTGTGGCAATTCAAAGGTTGTTATCTAAAGATGTTCAAAAAATTTTGCTTTCCGAGTCGGTTTTACTGCTCTTGGCGGTTGTTTTGTCTATAATCGGTTGGATTTGTACAAAAATAGTTATTTTAGAAGATGGTTTAAAATTCAAAAGAGGTATTTTGCTAAAATCAAATATAAATATAGATTTTTCGCATATATCAAGCGTTTCGGTTAATATTAATCCGTTTTATGCATTAATTGGCTGCGCAAAATATAAATTTAACACTAAAGCGAAAGATAATACACATTGTGAGATTTGCCTTAAAATAAAAGATGCTTCAAGTATTTGCGACGCGGTTTATAAAGATACAAATAGTTTGTCCGTTAAAAGAGAGCGCAGGTTAAGAAGATATTTATCCGTTCCTTTTTGGATTGTTTTAATAATATTGGGCGTTTTTTGGGCGCAAATACTGTTTTTAGGCAAAACAATCTTTCTTAAATGGTACGCGGCGCTTATTCTTTGCGGTTTGACAACGTTTTATGGTTTACTTTGCCTTTACGATTATAAAACAGGAAAATTATATATAGGCAACGTCGTGTTCGTAAAAACCGCAAGAATTTTTGGTTTCAAAAAGTTTTGTTGCAATAAAACAGAGGTTGGGATAATTAAAATCACCCAAAATCCTATAGACCTTCGTTATAATACCTGTAAAATCAAATTTATGACAGTGGGAGAGAGCAAGCAAAGTATTAAAATAAAACATATTGAACACACATTTGCCGCAGAGCGCATAAAAAACGTTTTTTTGGTAAACAATAAATACAAATAATGTTTCACGTGAAACATAGGAGTTTTTATTATGAGTTTATTGTTAGATTGCGTCAAGGCATTTTTTGTTGGCGGTTTTATATGTATGATAGGTCAAGCGCTTATAGATTATACAAAACTAACGCCTGCGCGAATATTGGTGTCATACGTTGTAAGCGGTGTGTTGCTGACTGCGATAGGTATATACAAACCAATTGTTGATTTTGCAGGAGCAGGAGCGACCGTACCTTTAACGGGATTTGGATATTCTTTGGCAAACGGCGTAGTAGAGGCGGTTAATCAATACGGGTTTATGGGAATCTTTTGCGGCGGACTAACGGCCACCTCGGCAGGAATTACCGCGGCGATACTATTTGGTTTTATAATGTCGCTTATATTTAAATCGGGCGATAGATAAAAATTTAATAATTTTTTTATTTACAATTCGCATTTTGATATGTATAATAAAGACAGTAATGTTTCACGTGAAACATTGTTGTCTTTATTTTATTTGTATATTATTT
>JAFYQN010000194.1 GCA_017559885.1 Clostridia bacterium | reverse complement strand
GGTATATTATTATTTATATAGTACTGACTTATAAATTGACTGTATAAATCATTTTTATCGGTAAACGTGTCAATTATAAAGTGCTTTTTATCACTGAGTTTTCCGTTTCTAAAAACCAAAACTGCAATGCATGCCGTATCATTAATAAAAGCCGATGCAAATACGTCTTGATTTTTATAAGTACACATTACTACCTTTTGGTTGTCATTTAATTTTTTAATTGCGTTTATACGGTCTCGCAGTTTTGCGGCATATTCAAAATCAAGTCGCTCTGCCGCCGCCTCCATATTAATTTGGAGCGTTTTTACAATATCGTTACCACTATTTTTAATATACGATACAGCGTCATCAATTGTTTGATTGTACTGCTTTTCACTAACGTTTGCGCGACAAGGCGCATCGCATAGACCTATGTGAAAATTAAGGCAGGGTTTTGTGTATTTATCAAAACTGCGGTTGCAATCGGGCAGTTTAAATATCTTTCGCACCTCTGCAACGGTATCTTTTACAACTGCCGACGAGTAATACGGACCGATATATTCGGCGTTTTTGTCGTCAAGTTGCATACTTGTGGTAATTTTGCGCCATTTATCACCCGTGATTTTTATATAGTGATAACCCTTATCATCCTTAAGCAAAATATTATATTTAGGTTGATTTTGCTTTATAAGTGAGTTTTCAAGTATAAGTGCTTCAAACTCGCTATCGCAAAGTACGTACTCAAAATGGTCAACCAAACTTACCATTTTACGCACCTTGTCACTATGTCCACTACCAAGCCCAAAATACTGCGTTACACGGTTTTTTAATGACTTCGCTTTACCGATGTATATAATCTCATCGTTTTTATCCTTCATTATATATACGCCGGGGGTTGTGGGTAATTTATTGGCTTTTGCCTTAAGTTCTGGAAGTTTTAAATTTTCACTCATACTTGTCACCTACCTTTATTCGTTTTATATTATACAAAAAAACTGCGCCGATAGCAATAACTATCGGCGCAATATTATTCTTTGCAAAAAATAATATAAATTTAATTATGCATTAGCATTAAGTTTTGAAACAAGAGCTGATTTCTTTCTTGCAGCGTTATTCTTGTGAAGAATACCCTTACCAGCGGCCTGATCAATTTTAGATACAGCAACCTTTACAGCTTCAGCAGCTTCAGGAGCGTTAGCATCAATAGCAGCGTTTGCCTTTTTGATAGAAGTCTTAAGTGCAGAACGGGTAGCTTTATTTCTTTCAGCATTAGCTTGGCTTACGAGAACACGTTTCTTAGCAGATTTAATATTTGGCATTATGACACCTCCCTGATATTTACTCACAGTGTCTAACATAATAACACAACTGTATCAAAAAATCAAGTATTTTTTTAAAATATTAACAAAAGTAAAAATACAAGTCCTTTTTGTCGAAAAGAAAAAAATATTTTTTGTTTTTACTTTGTCACTACGGCAATACTGTTTTTGTAAACAAAATTCAAAAAGGGGCGCTTTAAATGTATAACAACAAGGTAGAAATTTGTGGGGTTGATACGTCTACGTTACCCGTTATGAAAGAAAAAGAAAAGGAACAATTACTGCGCGAGGTAAAGTTGGGAAGCAAAACCGCGCGAGACAAACTTATAAACGGTAATCTACGATTGGTGTTAAGCGTGGTACAACGTTTTTCAAACCGCGGCGAAAACCCCGACGATTTATTTCAAGTCGGTTGCATAGGACTTATAAAATCAATCGACAATTTTGATATCACCCAAAACGTGCGATTTTCTACCTATGCGGTACCGATGATTATAGGTGAAATACGCCGCTATCTGCGTGACAACAACTCAATCAGGGTAAGTCGTTCTATAAAAGATACTGCCTACCGTGCAATGCAGGTAAAAGAACAGCTTATAAACAAAAATCAAAAAGAACCAACTGTAAGTGAAATTGCCGAAGAGCTTGGCATACCACGAGAAGACGTTGTAATAGCACTTGAAAGCATTGTGGATCCCGTGTCACTTTACGAACCGGTCTTTTCCGACGGCGGCGATACAATATACGTTCTTGACCAGGTTGGCGATAAAAACGACGACCGTAACTGGTTAGACGAAATTTGCATAAAAGAGGCAATAAAAGACCTTAGCGACCGCGAAAAAAAGATATTGAGTCTTAGATTTATGCAGGGCAAAACCCAAATGGAAGTGTCCGAGGAAATCGGTATTAGTCAAGCGCAGGTGTCGCGTCTTGAAAAATACGCGCTAAAAAAGATAAAGTCATAAAAAACGGCGAGAATTTTCTCGCCGTTTTCTTTTTTACCAAAAATAATCTTCTTCTACATCTTCAAAAAAACTTTGACAACGAGAAGCAAACTGCGGGTTGTTTTCTATAAGTTTGTAAAGCGCATCGTATGCATTGGTTTTAGGTATGCTAAAACGCTCAAAACCTTTTCGTTTTTGATTTTTTTGCAAATCTTCAACAGTAAAATCTTGTGCGTCTTGCATATTGTCAAAATAATCATACAAATATGCTTCGGCAAGATATTTTTGCGCTTCTTGCGCCGCCTGTGCATCTTTACTGCAAGCAATTTTTACCACGTAAGGTATTCCCTCGTCACCCAAATTATAAAGCGCCTCAACGTCAATGGTATCAAGTTTTTTACTTTTGTATGCCTCATAGTTGTATTTTGCGCATACGTGATTTACGTTAACCATGCCAAGAACAAGTATTATACAACCTGACGCTATTAAAGCAGTTTTTACTACGTTTATTTTGTTTATATATATTCTCAAAATAACCGCTATAAAAACAATCGCCAAAAGCAGCATAAACGCACTTGTCGTTATGCGAAGAACGGTCATACCGTAAGCGTCAATATATAACACCATCTTTGAAATTGCAGTAGCAATAATAACAAGCGTAAATGATGATATAAACGTTGTCAAACATTTAACCCAGTGTGACACCTTTCCATTTCGCTTTTTAGCAATAAAAAGGCAAAGGAACACAAGACCTAAATTTATAACAGCGATAATACACATTTCAAAGAAACCTCTGCGAGCGTATTGCGCGTAGGTTATGTTTTCATCGGGCAAAAATCCTTTAAACGCGCTAAAAAAGTATGCGAGCTGTGAAAACAAATAAAGTAAATAACATCCGCTTATAGCCGACAAAAATGAAATTACATATACGCTTTCGATACCATTAAACTTTGCCTCTTTTATCTTCCAAAAACGTTTGAATTTAAGCGAAAGACCGTAACATATAACAAATATAGAAAGCAAAACACCAAAAATAATTTTAACTGTGGTTACAAAAGTGTTGCGGAATATACTAACTATCAAGCCCTGAAAAGCAACGTCCGACGAAATAAGCAACGGCATCACTATAATAAGTACAGGTATTGAACACACCAAACCCAATAACGCTTTACCAATAAACTTTTTGTCACCGCTACCTTTTGTTAATAACGTTTTTAAAGTATGCCATATATTACCCAAAGTTGAAACGGCAGAAAAAAACGCGCCAATAGTTTTGCGATTTCCCTTTTGGTCCTGATTAACAAAACCGTCAAAGCAAACTATGCTTAACAAAAAGCTCACAATAACACCAAAAAATCGAACACTTCCGTTAGAGGTGCATATAAACACAGCGCTATTAGCAAGTGTTAATACACCGCACAAAACAGGCAAAAACTTTGCTTTGCCACCTTTAATAAGATACACGGAAAACACCGACATCATTATAATAACTGATATCATATAACCAAGCGCATAACCGCTAAACAAACCAAATACGGCTGAAAATAAACTTGAAACAAAAGCGCTTATTACAAATGCTATATCTCCCTTTAAAAGTTCAAAACTTGGCTTTGTTACAACTGCCTTTTCTTGACTTATTTCGTCGTTTTCTTCTTTTATAACATCGTTATTTTCTTTATCATTCATAAGATTAATCCTCCTTTGAATATTTAATTATATCTCCCGGTTGACAATCAAGTTCTTTACAAATTGCGTCAAGGGTAGAAAAGCGTATCGCCTTTGCCTTACCTGTTCTAAGTATCGAAAGATTGGCTTGTGTTATACCGATTCTTTCTGACAATTCAAGCGAGGTCATCTTACGCATGGCAAGCATTACGTCCAAATCTATTTTTATCATTTTTATACCTCGATTATATTGTTAATTCGTTTTCTTCTCGTAACGCTACAGCGTTTTGCATTATATTTTTCACAACGCGTAGCAGTAAACCGACAAACGCGGCAGGAATAGTCACAAAGAAAAACGGCACGTAAAATATTCCACCAACAAATGTTATAAACGCCACCGCAAAACAACACCACGAAACGCGTCGAAGATATTTTACGTTGATATCTATAAAAATTTGATTCTTTTTTATATTAAAAAGCAATCTCAAAAGACTATAAAGAGTACTGTAGGCAAAAACCGCGCACGGATAAAAACAAGCGGCAAAAAGTGTGCTCATTTTGTGCATTGCCTCACCGCTCGCATCCCATCCGCGATATACGGTAAACCAAAATTTTACAAACCAAGGACCTAAAAATAACGCCGCCGTAAGTATACCAACAAACATAAAACAAACCACTATAGAAAGTGTTACTGAACGTTTTCTATTCCACATAAAATTTACCTCCAAAACCATTTTCTAACATTAAAATACCATAAAAATTATCGTTTGTCAATAATCAAATTATCGAAAAACGATAATTTCACTCATAGCCGTTTGCCATTGCTACTTACACGTATAAAAAAGTCCCCGACTACTGTCGGGGACTTTTACATTAATCAACTATAATTACTTTTCACCAAATTACATATTCAAAAACAAAAGATATTATTGACAAAATAATATTAAATGCTACCGAACCCACTATAGCAGCGGCTACCGACGTGCCACCCTTTCTCATATCGGGCGCGTTTTTTGATATTTCTCTTTTTATGTATGCCTTATATATAGCGTCGCCAAAAATACATATCGCAACACGATATGCCAACATAAGCGGTAGCATTATCATAACGGCGGTAAATATATCCACAGCGCCAATTAAAAAGCAAGCAACTATAATGGCAATACCAACAAGATATGTAATTATTGCTTCTAAATACATTTTGCGATAAAACATCCACGTCTGAGCAAAAATAAGCGCGCCGATGTTTGCGTTTACAAATATCTTTTTGCCCTCATTTTTTCTGAATTTAGCAATATACGATTCCGATGCCTCGCCTATAAACTCTTCCCAGCGACCTATTTCTACCCCATCAATCGGTTTGCCGTATGTATCATTAGTTTTAACAATCGGTTCTTGACAGTAGCGACAATGTGTATCGGTTTCTTTACATATTTTACCACAGTTTGAACATCTGATTTCGTTTTGCATTAAAACACTTCCTTGCTACTTATTACATAAACAGTATAATCTTTAAAACTAATTTTATCAAGTAACATTTTTGTAATTATTGCAATGCACATATACCACCTTTTCACTATTACCTTTTACTTATTACCTACATAAAAATCCCCCGACTATTGTCAGGGGATTTTATATATCAAAGGGGCATAATCGGTTATTTTAAAGATAGTAAATTACTACCGCCGACAAAGCAGGATATCCTATGTTTCGCCCCTGCTTTATCTTATGCAGCACTTACGCAATCGGTGACTTTCTAATAAAGAGAACGCCCAATGTGTTTGCGCCGCAGTGTGATGAAACAGTACAACCTGCTCGTGTTGTAAGCACTTCGTCAAAAATGCCTTTTGACTTAACCTGCTCTACAACAGCGTTAACAATTTCTTCATTGCAACCTGCGTGTGTAACAAAAACACGTGCGGTGTCGATAGAGTCAACATCGGCAAGACGTTCATCAACGTATTCGGCAAGAACCTTGCCATACACACCGCGATACTTTTTACCAACGCCCATACTGCCCTCTTTAACCTCAATACAAGGTTTAAGTTTAAGCAGGTTTGCGCCAAGCATTGCAACGGCTGAACAACGACCGCCTTTATGTAAATATTCTAGGTTGTCTATTACAAAAGACGCGTCAACACAAGGTCTTAATTCCTCAAGTTTTGCAACTATGTCTTCTGCGTCCATACCGCTCTCGGCCATTTCGGCAGCAGCAAGTACCAAAAGTCCGCTACCGGTTGACAAGTTCATAGCGTCAATAATATGAACGTTGTCAAATTCGCTTGCCGCAATGCAGTTGTTATTGTAGGTTGATGACATTGATGAACTGATTGTAAAGTGAACAACGGTGTCACCGTCTTTTGTAAGTTCGGTAAAATAATCAATACACTCGCCTACGTTTGAAGCGGTAGTTTTTGGTAACTCGCCTGTCTTGTCGTGGTGAGCGTAAATTTCATCAGGTGTAATATCAACACCGTCACGGTAAACTTGGGTACCGAGCGTAACGCCAAGAGGTATAATACTGATACCATGTTTAGCTACAAGTTCGGGACTTAAGTCGCAGGTACTATCGCTTGATATAATTATTTTAGACATATATTCATCCTCCAAAAATATAACATCGCGAAAATAGTTCAAATTCGCAACGAATTTATTATAACATCATTTTTTTAATATGACAATACTTTTTTATTTAATAAACCGACTTGCAAAATTTAACAAAAAAGTTTATAATATTACAAGATTACAAAATGTACCTTGAGGTTATATATGGAAAACACAAAACAAATTATTGCAAACAATATAACAAAACTTAGAATCGCCAATAATATGACCCAGTTAGAACTTGCCGAAAAACTCAACTATTCCGATAAAACCATCTCTAAATGGGAGCGCGCTGAATCGTCCCCCGATATTGCCGTACTTGTAGAAATTGCAGATTTATTTGGCGTAACACTTGACTGTTTGGTACGCTCAGAAAACGTAGAGCAAACTATTACAGAAACAAAAGCAAAAGAAACTAAATACAATCTTCGAGCAATATCTTATGTTTCTGAAAGTATTCCTTGGATTATTGCCATTCTTGCTTTTATAATTACTTCCCTTGTCACAAGCAACACTTCTTTTCAGTGGTTATACTTTATATATGCATTGCCCGTAGTGCTTATAATAAAGTTGGTTTTTAATTCCATTTGGTTCAATCCTCGTCACAACTACTTTATTATATCGGCGCTTATGTGGTCTATACTTGCTACAATACATATTACGTTTTTATATTTTTCAAAATCTATCGTACTTATATACCTTTTAGGAATCGCGGGACAAATTGTAATCGTACTCTGGTCGTTTATAAATAAACCCGTAAAAAAATAAAATGCAATTTAATCAAACACCTCGTTTTGCTTGAAAACGAGGTGTTTTTTATTCTCTACTAATCGTAGAGTTAACAAAATTTTCTCTACTACCGCATTTTTAATCAGTAGATTTTCTTTTTACAACAGTAGGTTTATCGTAGCAACACACATTGATATAATATTATCGAATT